>JUEF01000015.1 GCA_000802045.1 Peptococcaceae bacterium BICA1-8 | reverse complement strand
ACTAGTCACTAGTCACCAGTCACCAGTCACTTTTTCACCTTAACATCACTGTAACATTAGCGGCAGTGACAATGATAATAATAGCTAAAAAGAACATTAAGGCTACTGTAGCAACAGAAGCAAAAATCATAATTAAGCTGTTCCCCATACTTTGAATAGTATCAGCTATATTGGAGTCACCAATAGGCTGTATCAATGCAGCAGCTACCTTAAAAATTATGACAATAGCAATTATCTTTATAGCAGGGAAAAGTGTAATAAACCCAATTGTAACCAAACCAACCAATCCTACTGCGTTTTTCAAGAGTAAAGAACCACCTATAACTGCCTCCAAAACATCAGCAAATAATCCGCCTACTACAGGAATAAATGCACCAGTCATAAACTTAGCAGTTCTTAAAGATATTCCATCTGCAACTGCTCCTCCAACACCTTGTAAACTTAAGGCTCCGATAAACAAAGTAAAGGATAAGCCCAGTAAAAACATCGTAGCCTCTTTTAGCAGCCCAGCTAGTCTACTGACTTTAAATTTGTCAGAGATATTATTTACAATTTTTAATACTGCCTCCAAATATATTAATGGAAAAATTACCGAACTGAATAAAGTGCTTAATATGCCCAACGTAACCAAAATAAATGGATGCAGTATTGCAGTAGTAGTAAATCCCCCTAAGGCAGCTAATAATGTAAGGAGAACAGGCATTAAAGCCTGCATAAAGGTAACCATTTTATTAACAGCTTCTTGACCAATTTCCATGGTCATTTGGAATGAGCTAATTGCTAAAGTAACTAATACCAGAAAACATACAGCATATGCCAGCTTAGCAATAGTTCCTTTCTCAAAAGCATTTTGCAGGTTTGTTAAAACCGCACAAATTACTGCAAGAAGTACTAACTTACCCATTAATGCTAGATTTGCAGTAACCTCTTTAAATAAATACTTAATACCACCATTTATAATGACCTGAGTATTTATATTGATCTCCCCATTTTTCAAGTCCTGAATAAGCTTGTTTATTGAAAAATCAGGCATTAACTGGGTCATTTCTTCATCAATTTGATTAATTAATTTTTCCACTTCTCGAACATCCAATACTTCCAACTGATTTTCTGCTAAATTTGGAATGTCTTCTGAAGCTGTTGTAATTGAAGCAAAGCATATCGAGGGAAGTAGTAATAAATACATAAGTAAAATTATTAAAAATATGTTAAATTTTTTCCCCATCTTAAAACCACCTTATGGAATTAATCGAATAATAGTTTCTAATATTGCTACAATTATCGGAATGGCTAGAACCATAATAATAATTTTAGCTGCAAACTCTATTTTCCCCGCTATAGATTCAGTCCCTGCATCTCGACAGATTTGGGAGCCAAACTCAGCTATATATGCTATCCCAATAATTTTAAAAATGGTGGTTAAATAAAACATATTTATATTAGCCTTTAGCGCTAAATCTTCAAATACTTGCAAAATAACCTGAATTTTACCCATCATCATTATAAAAACAATGGCTGCAAAGGCAATTGTTAATTGAAGTGCGAAAACACCTTTTTGTTCCTTAAGAACTATATAAAAAATTGTTGTAATCAAACCTAATCCCACAATTTGCATAATCTCCATAATTTCACCTCAAAGGATAGGGGACACACCTCCATAATAGTCATAAATTAAAGTGGAGGAATGTCCCCAACGAATGAACGGGGACACACATTTTTTCAGGGTGGAGGAATGTCCCCAACGAATGATAGGGTACACACCTCCATACAGGAGGCAGGAAGCAGGATGCAGGGAATAGGATAAAACTAATTCTTGCATCTTGCTTCTTGTTTCTAGCTTCTTGAATGAGTAATTTCCCTAACTGCAACTAATATAAAGAAAAAACAGAGCGAACATAATCAAAAAGGCCGGATAGCAGTTGGATTACCATAAATAAAACTACGGTTACCCCTGCTAGTGTAGCTAAATGTGCTTGTTCCTCCTTACCAAAAGATTTCAGAACACTATGAAGCACTGCTGTCAAAATTCCTATTCCTGCAATCTTAAAAACTACTCCGACATCCAAGATCTATTCCTCCCTTTTCTATGGCTAGGTAAATATTAAATTAGTACTAGAGCAATAACTGCACCTATACTAAAACCAAGATATTGCCATAGTTTTTGATTTTTCTCTTTTAGTTCTTCAGCTTTTTTTTCCATATTCATCAGCTGTTCTTTTACTAATTTTAGGCTTTTGCCCTGTTCTTCTCTATCCGCCACCCCTAGACTCTGGCTGAAATATAGTAAAATATCTAATTCTTCCAATAATAATGCACTTTCTTCTGCCAATTCCCCCAAGGCCATCTCCCAAGCCTCGCCTGCCGTTATTCCTTCACCATTTGTTAAAGAAATTGATGTATTAAGAAAAAACTGGCTAATTGGATAAGGTAATTTCATACCCACTCGTTTTAAAGCTAGAGGTAAAGGTGTTAAACAATAGAGCATTTCTGTCTCTAGCATTTGCAAACCGTTTAGTAAATACCTAAGCTGTTGCGGCCGCAAGGAATAATTGCGAGCCACCACCAAGCCTACAATTCCCATAGCCATTATCACTAATATCACCCCTGTAACTTTAACCATTTTTAACCCGCCTTTCCCCTTATAGGTTTGGTTAATACAGGCTTTAAAGTATTACCGTCAAATATATTTTCAATTGTTCCAACACCTAAAGAACGGCTTAAAATTACTATTTTATTAAAATACCTATGTTCTATTACCCTTCGTAAATTAGGCCGCATTTTTAGATCGTTTATATCTTTGCCATGGACAGTTGTTACTAGGCTTATTCCTGCATTTAACACCTCTTCTATAGCACATATATCTTCTGTTGTACCTATTTCATCAGTTGCAATAACTTGAGGGGACATAGATCTAATCAGCATAATCATTCCTTGAGCTTTAGGGCAGCCGTCTAAAACATCTGTACGCAAGCCTATGTCAAATTGAGGAGTGCCCTCATAAACACCTGCCAGCTCCGACCTCTCATCAACTAATCCAACATTGACACCTCTAAAGCTCAATTGAGGTATCCCGGAACTGATTTGCCTGATGATATCCCTTAACAAAGTTGTTTTGCCACATTGAGGTGGTGAAACTATTAGAGTATGCATTATAGTTTTATTTTTTAAGATAAGATAAGGTAGAATTTTGTCTGCAGCACCGGTAATTTCTCTAGCAATACGAAAATTTAGTCCGGAAATCTCTTTCATAGATTTAACTACACCCTTGTCCAAAACAACTCTACCTGTTAAACCTATGCGATGTCCTCCGGTAATAGTAATATATCCTCTTCGAAATTCTTCTTCCCAAGCATATATTGAGCTTTGACTAATTTTATGCAGTACCTTTTGCATATCCTCAGCTGAAACAACATACCCCTCCAATAAATCTTCCGAAATTTTACCACTATTATTGATTGTAAAGTGCCGATCGGCTGTAACCAACAATACTGGTCTATTCATTCTTAATCTTATTTCTTCAATTTCAGTAAGAATGAGTAAAGGAATTTCTGTGAGTAAGCTCCTAATGTTTATTGGGAAAATCTCAAAAATATAAGCAGGAAAGTAATTAACAGGCTGCTTAGTTGCTTCCCTACCGATAATGGTTATTTTTTCCATAATTACCCTCCTTACCATATATAAATACTAGAGCTTATCTTGCTTTATGACTAAAAAATAAAAAAAGCTTCGATTGAAGCCTATTAGGCAACAAAGGAAGCTTTTTATGAAACTCATTTAGTCTTCATCATTATTATTGTCTTCGGTTTTAAAAACAATTTCATCACAATTAGGACAGGATATTTCAACAATATCATCGTCATCTAACAGTTCTGAATCAAAATAAACCAAATCATGGCATTTAGGGCACTCTACTTCAACATATTCTTCTTCCTCATCTAAATCTTCTTCAAGCTCCTCATCTTCATCATCATCTTCTTCATAAAAGTCATCCTCAAGCTCATAAAGATCCTCATCAATGGTCTCTACATAATTCTCTAGTTCAATCTGAGCATCCTGCAGCCCTTTGATAGACTCAGCCATATCATCTAAAATGTCAATTATATTTGTTAAGATACGACCCTCTTTAGTAGTTGTTTCTAAGTCCAGACCCTCTACCAATCCATGTAAATAAGATATTTTACTAGTTAATTCTCTCATGATTTTCCTCCTTTCCAGTAAAATTCACGCTTCTTTAGTATTCCATAATTGCCAAAAATTAAACTTTATGCCCTTTCAATGTATGCTCCTGAGCGAGTGTCAATTCTTAGAAATTCTCCAGTGTTAATAAAAAAGGGAACCTGTACTATTAAACCAGTTTCCAGCTTTGCAGGTTTAGTACCACCTGAAGCTGTATCCCCTTTAATTCCAGGCTCTGTTTCAACAACCTCTAATTCTACAGTGTTAGGCAAGTCTATACCTAATACTTTATCTTGAAATAGCATTACCTGACAATCCATATTTTCTTTTAAGTATTTTTCATTACCATCAAGCTGCTCTTGACGTAGATATATCTGCTCAAAATTTTGATTATCCATAAATATATAACTTTCTCCGTCATTGTATAAGTATTGCATTTGCCTTCTATCCATTACTGCTTTGGGTACTTTTTCGCCGGCTCTAAAGGTTTGTTCTGTAACAGAACCTGTTTTTAGATTTTTTAATTTAGCTCGTACAAAAGCTGCACCTTTACCTGGTTTAACATGTTGGAAATCAATAACCTGATACGGCTCACCATTTAATTCAATTGTTACACCTGTTCGAAAATCGTTTGATGATATCACTTTCTTACCTCCCCAAAAAATTAAATAATTATTAATTCTTTATTAGCACGGGTTAAGTTATCACACCCCGTGTCACTAATAACCACTAAGTCTTCTATTCTAATTCCTCCCCACTGGGGTAAGTAGATACCGGGCTCAATGGTGATTGCCATATTAGTTAACAACTCAGTATTATCTCTAGGTGAAAGGCTGGGGCTTTCATGGACATTTAGACCTAAACCATGTCCTAAACCATGTCCAAAATATTCACCATAACCTTTACTTGTAATATATGAACGGCTCTTTAGATCTACTTCATTTGCCCCTAAGCCCGCTCTAACTGCATCTAAACCTTTTAATTGAGCATCTCTTACGATCTGGTAGATTTCCCTCTGCTTAGTAGTGGGTTGTCCTATAACTACTGTCCTAGTCATATCAGAACAGTAGCCATTATAGATGCAGCCAAAGTCCATAGTAACTAAATCGCCTTTTTCAATTTCTTTTTCCGAAGCTATACCATGGGGTAAAGCCGAACGAATCCCGGAAGCAACAATTGTCTCAAAGGAAGTAGCAGTAGCTCCTTGAGAACGCATAAAAAACTCTAATTTTAAAGCTACATCTATTTCTTTCATTCCTGGTTTAATATTATCTAAAATATAATCAAAAGCATCATCAGCAATTTCGACTGCCTTCTTGATACAACTAATTTCTTCCTCATCCTTTACCAATCGTAGTCCTTCAATAATTCCTTCTTGGGGGAATATTTTGATAGAATCCAATTGATTTTCTAGTTCAATAAACTGTTTATAGGCAACAAAATCACTTTCAATGCCCATAGTCTCTATAGGCATTCTTTTCATAACCTCTAGTAAAGTCTTTGTGAATGGAAATTCATGTTTCAATATTTGATATTTTGGGGCTTGGCTGGTTGCTTGTTCTATGTACCTAAAATCGGTAAGAAGAAAACTCTGTTTTAAAGTAATTAGTAATATTCCGGAAGTACCTGTAAAACCACTTAAATATCTTCGATTCAAAGGGGACATTACTAGATAACTATCTAAGCCTAGTAGTGTTAATTTTTCCTTTAGCTTTTCAATTCTCTTCTCAATAATCATAGATCTGACTCCTTTAGTTCTGAAATGGCAATCCTTAAAGCCATTTCATACCCTAAATAGCCAAAACCACATATTTGACCTCTACAAACTGCTGCAAGCATTGATATATGACGAAATGGATCCCGGGCATGAATATTACTTAAATGGACCTCAATTGTTGGTATGCTTACTGCTTCAATTGCATCCCGGATGGCAATACTTGTATGAGTATATGCAGCAGCATTAATCAGTAAATAATGGTAAACTCCATAGGCCCTTTGGATTTCGTCCACAATATGACCTTCATGATTTGACTGAAAGAAATTTATCTGACACCCTAATTCATTAGCCAGTACTCTTAGTTTCTCATGAATAGTTTCCATTGATGTGGAACCATATGTTTCCGGGCGGCGTATACCTAGCATATTTATATTGGGTCCTTCAATTACCAGTATTTTCATGCTTTCACCCCACCAACAAATGTTACCATATTAAAAAGGTTTTGAACAGATTTAACTACCGCTAATGCTGATATTATTAATTTTAATGGTTGGTGCTCCTTTACCCACAAAAAATGTCAGGTCATTACTAACACCATCAATATTACCTAATAGCTCCTGTAAATTACCAGCAATTGCAATTCCTCTGACTGGTCTTGTCAGCTCACCGTTTTCAATCCAAATTCCAGAAGCACCTAAGGAAAAATCGCCAGAAATGGGATTAGCAGTATGCATACCCATAACATCTGTAACATAAAGACCTTTATCAATTTCTTTAATCATTTGCTGAGGATCAATCTCACCGGGGGCAAGATAAAAATTTGTAGAGCCTACTTCAGGAGTAGAACGATAAGAACCTCTTACACCATTACCTGTAGATTTTAATCCTGCTTTTTTAGCAGTATATGTGTTATGCATATAGCCTTTTAGTACACCTTGCTCTACTAAAACAGTCTTGGAGGTTGGAACTCCTTCCCCGTCAAAAGGAGCTGATAATACACGGTCGTCCATTTGACCATCATCTATTAATGTTACTAAATCACTAGCTACCCTTTTATTTGTTTTTCCTTTGAAAAAAGATTTTCCTTTATCTACAGCTTCGGCGGATAAAGCTGGGGAAATTATACCTAAGAAGTTAGTAGCTATATATGGCTCTAATACTATTGGGGCTTTTTGTGAGCTTATACTTGTAGCACCTAATAGTCTGACAGCCCTTCTTCCTGCATCTGTACCAATTATTTCTGGATTAAGGCTTTTATATTTCAAACTATACTGCATACCAAAGCCAGTCTGATTTTCACCCTTTTCTTCACCTACTACCAAGGCATATCCACCACAATAGGCGCCCTGATAATAACCATTTAAGCCTAAAGAATTCATAATCCATATTTCATATTGGGAGTCCTCGTAAGCAGCTCTCTCGGTAATTTTAATACGACTGTCATACTTTTTAGCATAGTTTTCAATCTCTTTAGCTAATTCGATTTTCTCCTCAACGGATTTTTGTGATATTTCCTGATCAAATAAATCTAAAGTTGGATAGTTTTCCATTTTTTCAGCAAGGGTTAGATATTCATCATGTGCAGTATTTAGAGAATTAGCTAAGGCCTGTTCAACAACTCGGTCAACTGCAGTATCATTCAAATCAGAAGTATAAGAGAACCCCATTCTTCGGTCCTTAAAAACCCTTATTCCTAAACCACGTTCTTCAGCTAGCTTTATGGTATCAATATTTTGGTTAGCTACTTGAATATTAAAATCTCTAGCATTTAATAAAAACACTTCGGCATTGTCTGCACCAATTTTCAATGCCTTCTCCAAAGCCTTCGTACCTAATTTTAAAAAATCATTAAGAGCCATATATCACGCCTCCGTATACCTAATTTAACTATTAGTATGTACAAATATTCTTGTTATTAATAAAGTTACCTAGGGTACATTCTCAACTTTCAACTCTCCATTCTCAATTAAAAACCAAGCGAACCGCTTGGTTTTTTTACATTCTTCTTATCTTAAAATCTCTGTTAATTTCAGGTCCATTACCACCTGTACCACCAACGGTTAATTCTTTAATTTTCATAGTTGGCTGGGCATCGGAAACAGGTGCCCCTTGGCCTTCCTTACCACAAGTACCTATAGCAAAACCTAGGTCATTTCCGACCATTTCCACCATTTGTAGTGTATCAGGACCATTACCAGCAAGAGTTGCACCCTTAACAGCGGAAGTTATCTCACCATTTTCTATCAGATAACCTTCAGCAACATCAAAAACATAATCACCATTTGTAGTATTGACCTGGCCCCCACCCATTTTTCTGACCAAAATGCCCTTTTTAGTTGATTTTATAATGTCTTCAGGTTCATCCTTACCGCTAGCTATATAGGTATTGGTCATTCTAGGAATGGGTCTTTCTTTATAGGATTCCCGTCGCCCGTTTCCTGAGGATTTTCTTCCTTCTTTGCCTGCAGTTAATCTATCATACATATAATTTTCTAATACGCCGTTCTTAATTAAAACATTCTTTTGACCCACAGTACCCTCATCATCATATCGGAAAGATCCATATTTATAAGGCATAGTAGCATCATCAATTACTGTAACTAAATCAGAAGCCACTTTTTGTCCTCTTTTTTTAGCATAGACAGATAAACTTTTCTGCACTAGATCTGCTTCTAAGCCATGGCCACAGGCTTCATGAACCATAGTTCCTCCAGCTTCACTTGCCATAACCACTGCCATTTTACCGCTAGGGCAGGGTTTAGCACTCAACATTAATAATGCCCTCTGGGCCGACTCTATACCCATTTCCTTGGGATCCCGCTCTTTAAAAATCTCAAAGCCTTGGGTACCTCCTAAGGATGAAAAGCCTGTCTGAATAGAACTGCCATCACTTGCAATAGCATTACAGATAAAGCGGGTCCGAATCCGCTCGTCTTCTACAAATATACCTTCACTATTAGCAATAGTAATATTTTGCCTAACATCTCCATAACCAACACTGACCTGTTGGATTTTTTCATCTACAGAACGGGCAGCAGTATCGGCAGCCTTTACTTTTTCAACCTTTTCTTCAACACTAACCTTATCAGGCCTTAATTCTATATTAAATTCTACTAGTGGTTTTGGAGTAGTAAAATCTATGGCCGATTTATTCTTACCACTTTTTGCAGCTTTACTAGTTACTTGAGCTAAAGCTTGTAGACTTTTTTCTGTTAAAATATTTGTAAAAGCATACGCAGTACTATCACCTGAAATTACCCGAATACCTGCTCCAGCATCAATTCCTGAATTAATCCTCTCTATTTTACGGTCTTCACATCCAATACTTGTTGTTTCCTTATGTTCAATAAAAATTTCTGCGAAGTCGCCACCATTTAGCAAAGCAGTATCCAGAATTTCTTTCAATTGCTTTTTATCCATTTTCCACCTCTAACCAAAGTTTAATCTTCCTATTACTAATTTTATACTTAATTTCTATTAACTATACCTGGATCAAAGGGTTCTGTCCGAAAATTAGCAGGACTATTTTTTCCGTAGTCCAAATTATCATAAATGGCTATATTATTTATAGTCACCCGAAATACTAGTTTTTCAGAAGCGTTTGACTCTCTAGCATCCTCTTCATTAATTAAAACTTTACTAATATAAAGATCATGGATATTAATATAATATGGTATCTCTTCTAAAAGTTTAAGCCAATGCAAAAAATCACTATAGCCACCCATGAAGGTCAGGGTATACTGACGATGTTTAAAATCCTCCAACTCATTTTTTTCTAAGGAAGTAAAACCGATTATTTCCAAATTAGCTTGTACAGCAAGATTATGAGCATCTAAGAGTACTAGTTGGGATTCTAAACCCAAATCATACTGCCTTTTAAATTCTTGAGTCCTGTGCTCCATTTCCTTTAATTTAGTACTATCTATTCCTTTGATTTGTTTTTCAATTAAAGTCAATTGGCTTTCCAATTGAGCTATATTTTCTTTTTTACTAAGAACCTCAGCAATCTCTGCCTTCAGGAAAAACGTATAAAAAAATAATATTGCTACAAGAAATAAAAGGTAAAGAAAACTCTTTCTGATTTTAAGTTTTTCGGATAAGAAGTCCATTATTTTGTTTCACTCCCTTCGGGCGCAACAAATAATGTAATATTTTCCATAAGTATAGCAGTAATTCTAAACTTTACATTTTCTGTTAAAACCATGCTCTTTGTATTACTTATAGATAGCTGACTTTTCATTTTTTCCGCTTCATTTACATCTACCTGTTTAAACCACGGTAGTTTTCGAATATTAACAGCCAAATTGCCAACAGCAGAAAAATTATGAGCTTCACCTTCTATTAAGATTCTATCCTCTTCTTTAGTTATCTGAATAAACCAAATATCCTCAGTAAGGCTTCCTGCCACATCAGCTAAAATATCAGACCAGATTTCTTTAGCTTTGCCAATTTTAATAGCTATTGCTTCTATTGTTTTTAAAGTTTCCTGGGTACGCTCATATTCCTCTATCTTATTAAAAACAGGTTTTAGATTATCTATATTCGCCTGTAAATTGAGCTCCCTTTCATTTATACCTATCTTGAAAAAATAATAATTAGCACCCAAAAAACCAATAGCTAAAGCTGTAATCGATATAAGAAGTATTTTATTTAACCTTTTCCACTCTACCGTGGGCTTAGGTTTATATTTTGGAGGCAGTAAATTAATTGCCATTGTTCACCTCCCGTAGATTTAAGCCAATAGCAAAGGTATAATGAGGATCTTCCTCGCGGGTGTTTATTTTTAAGGCATTATCGGTCATATTAACACAGTTTACATTTAGACCTAACTCTGCTCTCAGACTTTCAAAAAGTGTTTCATCAACTTGTCCAAAAATATAAATATCAGTAACATTTGGCATCTGCATCTGTCTTTGAAGGTAATTATTAACCCGTTGGTACTCAGAGGAAAGTCTATTGATAATTATCTCCTGCTCCCACTCAACGTTATGGATAAAAAAGAGATTATTATTGTTGATAAAACTAAATACTCCTCGATGCTCATCAAGATAAACACAACAGACATTAGTGTTATCCTTGGAATTTTCTAAACACGAATAAAGATATTTGAGTACAATACCTTCGATATCTACTATCATTGGCTTCAAGCCACTATTGACTAGAATATCACAATAGTTTTCAATATACTGTTTTCTAGCAGCAATTATCATAATCTGCAGCTGCTCACCGCTTGGAGTACTTACTTTATTTAATACTTCAAAATCAAAGATTAATTCCTCTGAGGGGATAGGAATATATTTTGGAACCTCCCAGGTTAGCGCCTGTCGTATTTCCTCTTGAGGCAGGTTAGGAATATTTATTACCCTGGTAACTATTTGTTTTCCCCCGAGCACAAGATAAACCGGATACCGCTTCAACCTTTTTTTCGACACATATTCACCCAAGGCTGCCCCATTTAGAGGAAACTGAGCTGTATATTTAATTTTATAATGGTTATTTTTGCTTATTCTTGATACTGCCAAATATATAAGGTCATCAACTATATGGACAGTAACCAGTTTATTTATTTTTTTTTCAACCACCATATATCCCTCTCCCTAATGAGCTCTATCTTATACGTTGGCTTTGTGTCTTGGGTTGTTTTTTATATGTTCGATGGCTTTACTTACCTCTACTAATAGATCAGTAGAAAGCTGACTGTCTAGAATACCGGCCCGGACATAAAGCCCACCTTTATCAGTATTGGCATACCTAGGGGGCAAGTGATTTAAAGCTACAGCCATAATATCTGCTTTGCAGATATCACAGGAACAAATTTCTGTTCTTTTTGCTAATTGTTCATCCACCATCTGCTCTACTAGTATTTCCGCTAGATTAACAGGTTTTTTCATAATTAATCCCTCACATTCAATTTATTCACTAATCCCACTTCTCTAAAGTTATTTTATAGCCTTGGCTTAATAACGGCCAAGAGATATCTTGTAATATTTCTTCATCATACGTAAGCGTAACCGCTGCTTGATTTATAAAAATATTATTAGCAAAAACACTTCCATAATGTGTTAGAGTGCAATTTTTAATCTTTAGTTGTCCATCAGTAATAATTCCTCCATTTATTGAAACAGCTGCACCATCTATGTCTATATCTGTTTGACTGTAAAGAATAACATTTGTCAAGGTAACAGAAGTATTATGGATATTTATATTATCAGCAACTATGATTACATTTTCTAAATTCCCTTTAATGTCAATTGTATTATCACTATAAATAACGTAAATTTCCGGATCATCATTAGAAATATTATATAAATTTGCATTATTACGAGTTAACTGATAATATGCTTCGCCATTTAAATTGGGTAATAAGTAAATATCTTTGCTACCAATTAAATACGGTTCCCCCGATGGTGGTGATATATTATCCAAGTAGTTTTCTGGATATTCAGGAGGTGGGAAATTTGTTATTTCCTCTCCGCCAATAACGACTGTATTATTATTATCAATATCTAACTCTCCATTATATAGTAAATTATTGCTAATTGTCGTAGTTGTTCCATGAATAGAAATATCATCATTTAAGAGCATATCTCCATTAACTACAAATGTACAATTCTTAATCTGCCCATTTCCATTTTCACCAAACAGTGTGATTGTTGGACTTTGGCTACCCCCTGAATATAGCGCGGTTATTGCAAGTTGGGCTGTTAAAGTCTTTTTAAAGCTTCCGTCAACAGTTCCAACAGAACTTAAGGTAACATTCCCCGGCACTGTTCCATTTTTAGTGACAGAATAACTGCCAGTTTCCAAATTACCGGAAAAACCGACAAAATTTTCTGGGTCTGTTTGTAAATTCGCTATTGCTTCCTCTAATCCTGCTTCGGCGAGATAATAGGCTTGAATTGCCTTTTTAGAATTATTGTTTATTATATATTCATTGGTGCTTAGATTTAACGTTGCAGCTCCCCAAATAGAAATCAAAACTAAAACCATAATGGAAAAGACCAAGGCCATCCCGCTCTGGTCATTACACATTTTTTTCATTGAGTTAAGGACTCGAAGCTTTTCCATTTTATTTCTGCCCCCGAATTTAAAATAATTTCTTTTCCACTAGGCAGTTCACCTTCCATTGTAACACTTACAAAACTAACATCCTGGGGATTTGCTCCTTCAGGCTTCCAATCAAATTTTAGATCTTTGATAAATAATGCAACTGGTTCAGCAGGTGAGCTGTTAATTTGATAATAAAGTGTTTTTCCCTTGATTTGATAGGGATGCTCTTCTGCGATATTATCGTTGTCCAAAAAATACCTTTTCTCACCATCGTCATTAATGATAATGATTTCATTTGTGCTAATGCTGCTAATACCTTTTGCAGATTGAATTTCCCTGATAATCAGATTTAAAGAAGTCCTCAGGTTTTGCTGAAGCTCTGACTGATTGTTAACTCTGTGAAAGGAAAACATACCACTTTCAAACAGACCAGCCAAAGAAGTAATAACCAAGCCTAAAATAGCAATCACTACAATAGCTTCTATCAAGGTAAAGCCTTTATTATCCATTACGCTCACCTAATTTGGTCACAAGTTCAACAGTCTTTCTACCATAATAAACTACTACTTTAATCATTTTTAAACTGCCTCCGCTGACCTGAACTTCATACTCGTATCCTTGGTTTTCCGTTTCCGAAAAAGCCGTCCTTACTATTCCAGCAGGTTGACCCCGATTTAATTTGTCCTTAGCCTCTTCCAGCTTTACCTGAGCCAGGGAAACTGCTTTAGTTTCCTTTTCTGCTTTGGAGGTAGTATTAAGCCCTACATCAAACAGAGAGATCATGGTAATTAAGGCTAAAGAAATAATAACCATGGCAACAATTACTTCAACTAAAGTCATACCCTTCTCGTTTTCCATTATCATCACCTAACTTGGCGGGCTATCAGAAATTCGGATTCTGCCCGTTCTGTAAATAATAATATACTTAGCTTTATTGCTGTTTTTGTTCACCAATCGGATTGTCCTATTTGGAGTTTCACCACTTATTGAAAAATCAAAGCTGTGAGAAACGTAAAAAATTATATTTACCGGGAGTGTAACGGTTTTAATGGTTTCCCCATTAACCTCCTTGATAAAATAGGTATTTTTAGGATTTGTAAGAGGACTCTCATCGTTCATAATTACTCTATAAGCAGCCTCTTTGGAAATGGCCTTCTGCTGAGCAATCCTCAAGTCCGATACTATTTCCTTAGCAGTACTTTCCAAACGGTGGTTATTAATAATATCTGCGGCACTAGGAAAAACAAGGGTAGCCAAAAGCCCTAAAATCACTATGACTATGACCAGTTCAATTATGGTAAAGCCCTTTTGATTTTTTAGAAGATTAAATTTAGATACCACTGCCATATCTCTTCACCTACAAATAGAACTATTAATGTCCCTAAAACCAGATAAGGTCCGTAAGGAATCGGTTCTTTTCTGTTCTTAATTCTTAAGGATATCAATGTAATGCCTATTATGCTTCCTGCCAAGGAGCCTAAGAAAATAGCCAGACCAATATCAGGCCATCCCAGCCATAAACCCAATACCGCAGCCAGCTTAACATCTCCTCCCCCTAAACCCCCTCGGGAAAGAACGTATAAAAGGAGAAAAAAGAAGCCTGCCCCTAAAAAAGATAAAATGACATTTAACGGATTGAAAATTCCAACAAATATATGAAAACCTAACCCTAAAATCAGCATCGCCAAAACAATACTATTAGGAATTAGGAAATGGTCAAGGTCAATAAAGGTAACAACAATTAAGCTAGCCGTAAATAGACAATAAAACAACCCACTCAAATTAAACCCAAACTTATAAACAATAAGCCCAAACATCACACCCGTCAATAACTCAATCAACGGATATCTAACAGAAATCCTTACTCCACAATTCCTACACTTACCCCCCAAAATCAAATAACTAAAAACAGGCACCAAATCCCAAGCCTTCAGCTGATAATTACACCCCGTACAATGGGACGGCGGATGAACAATACTCTCCCTGTTTGGTATGCGGTATATGCAAACATTCAAAAAACTACCTATGGTAATGCCAAATATAAAAGCTATGATGTATTCCATAATGTCTCCTTGAAAAAAAAAGGGTATAAGCCCCCATAGGGGGGCTCTATTTTATAAATCAGTAGAATAAGTAGCTGTTTTGAGAGCTGAACCAGAACCAACAGTTACTATTATTTCTGAAATAGTAGTTGCAGTAGCAGTATATGTTGTAACAGTCGGTAAGCTTTTTAGGTAATTAGGCGTTAAAGCAGCCAAATCTGTAGCTGGGGCAGGAGTTCCCCCCGTTACTGGATATCCACCAGTATCAATCTTATATATTTCTAACGCAGAAACTAAGGTTCTTAAGTCAGCCAATGCCTTATTTTTTCTGGCATCACCTGCTCTATCACCTAGTGATTGTACTGCCAAAGTAGCTAATATACCTAAAATAACCACAACAACCAACAACTCAACCAAAGTAAAACCCTTCTGGTCTTTCCTCATGTATTTCCAAATATATTGCATCATTCTTTTTCACCTCCTTTAAAAATTTTTAATTTATATAAAATCGAGCATTAAGCTCATGAATAACCACGGAGATTTCTTCGCTATGCTCTCAATCAGACGTTGCCCGCACCACGATTCTGTCATTCTGAACGTAGTGAAGAATCTTAAGATCCTTCGGTCGTACCTCCCTCAGGATGACAC
>JUEF01000014.1 GCA_000802045.1 Peptococcaceae bacterium BICA1-8 | reverse complement strand
CTACATTAAAACTTATATCTTTGCCATCACTTTGCATAATAATTGTCCCCTGGAGGTCAGTGCGAAAATACTGAACACCTTTTTCTTCTAGTCTTTTTATTATCTCCTGATGGGGGTGCCCATAGTCATTTCCCTTACCAGCCGATATTACAGCATATTTAGGTGCTACTATATCTAAAAAGGGCTGGCTGGTCGAGGTACTGCTGCCATGGTGACCAACCTTTAAAACATCAGTCTTTAACTGTGTTCGAGATTGGATAAGCATTTCCCCTTCGGATTTTTCCTCGGCATCACCGGTAAATAAAAAACTAGCCTCACCATAGGTTAACTTTACTACAGCACTATAATTATTTAAGTCTGGATAACTGCTATTATTAGGTGCAACAAAAACTGCAGCGGCACTATCACCTATATCCAGGGCAATTCCCCCCTTGGCTTCGGTTATCTTTAAACCTTTATTCTTTATAGCCAAAAAGAGATCTTCAAAGGTCTTTGATGTATGACTTACCTTAGGCAGATAAACCTTACCTACATCAAAGCTATTAATTACTACATCCAGCCCACCTATATGATCCTCATGGGGATGGGTCCCAATAACATGATCAACTCTTTTGATGCTTAGACCTTTTAAATAATCAACAACACTCTTGCCGGCACTATTGCCACCAACATCAATAAGGATAGTTTGACCATCGGGTAACATAATCAATGTAGAATCTCCTTGGCCCACATCAATATAGTGAACTTCCAAATAATCTGTGGAAGTACTAGCCTCTTTAGCACCGCTCTCTTCCAAATTATTTGGGGTATTTTCCTCAATTTTTCCCTGTTCGACTGTACAACCTAAAAAAGAGGCTATGATAAAAATACTTATTAATAGTAGAAGAAGCTTATTTCTCTTAAACAAATTATTACCCCCACTTAATCTTTCTAAATTAAAGTAAAATAATAGTCTTTAATTATTTGGGATTTGCCAGTCAATTTCGCTGTTTCCCATTCTTTTAAGATAATCATTTGTTCTAGAAAATGGCTTGCTACCAAAAAAACCTCGGTGTGCTGAAAAAGGACTAGGATGGGGTGACTCAATAATAAAATGCTGGGTTGCAGATATAAGCTGCCGCTTATCCTGGGCATTTTTCCCCCACAGAATAAATATAATTGGGTTTTCTCTTTCGTTTAAAATACTTATTACTTTGTCAGTAAAAGCTTCCCAGCCTTTACCTTTATGAGAATTAGGCATTCCCTGACGTACTGTGAGAACTGTATTTAAAAGTAAAACCCCTTGTTTAGCCCACTCTGTAAGGTATCCATTATTAGGAATAAAACACCCTAGATCAGTATTTAGCTCCTTAAAAATATTTTGTAAGGAGGGGGGCGGGTTGACCCCTGGTTTTACCGAGAAGCTTAATCCATGGGCCTGGCCTGGACCGTGATAAGGGTCCTGCCCTAATATTACTACCTTTGTCTCTGCATGAGACGTAAAATGCAGTGCATTAAAAATATCATATTTATCTGGAAAGACTACATTATCTTGGTATTCCTTTATCAAAAATGCCCTTAAGTCCTTATAATAGTCCTTTTTAAATTCCTGATTTAGTAAACCTGCCCAATCGTTTCTCAATATTTCAGTCATTACTTAACTCCTCTATATAAACTTTTACTTTATTTATTATTATAAAGTAAAACTCAATTGAGTAGGAGTTATAAATTTTCAACTATTTCCTCTAGCCCTCCAATTAAGGAGTAAGCTGGCTCCCATTTAAGCAACTCTTTGGCTTTATTGTTACATAAAACACTATGTAGGATTTCACCTTCTTTTTTTGGTCCGTATAGGCATGCCATGTCCTTTTTAAAGATGCTTCGTATGATAGCTAACAGGTCATTTATTGTTATGGCGGTATTGGTACTGATATTTAATACCTCATCATCCCCGGTAGATAGTGCATAAAGATTAGCTTTTGCAACATCACTTACATAAATAAAGTCTCTTGTTTGTTCTCCCGTTCCAAAGATTGTAGGAGCTTTATTGTTAAATAAATTATCAATAAAGATAGCCACCACACCTCCTTCACCGGAAAGCTTTTGATTAATCCCATAAACATTAGAGTACCGTAGTATCGTATACCTTAATCCAAAAATTTCGGCATACATTTTAAGGTAATATTCCGCGGTAAGCTTGGACAAGCCATAAAATGCTAAAGGTACAGTACTATGCTTTTCATCCAATACTAAATGTTGCGGCTTTCCGTATACTGCAGCTGATGAAGAAAAAACAATTTTTCTTACCTTATGCTTGATACAATTATTTAACACATTAATAGTCCCCATAATATTAATCTGAGCATCTGTATAGGGGTCAGACTGTGAGTCCTGAACACTTATTTGAGCTGCTAAATGGATTACCGATTCAGGCTTCTCCTTTTCAAAAACCTGCTCTAAGTCCTCTGAACAAATATCCATCTGATAAAATTCAGCTGCTTTATTTATGATTTTACCTGTTTTCAAGTTATCAACGATTACTAACTGATATCCCTCTTTTATCAGCAAATCAACTGTGTGGGAACCTATAAATCCTGCACCACCGGTAACAAGAACCTTCACTTTATAACCCCATCTCTTACATTAATTACTAGTTCATGTATATGTAAGTAAGAGAATAAAATTAGCAATTATTTTAGGCCAATAAAAAAACCCCTGGGTTTCAGAGGGTAAAATAGGCTGTTAATTAATTTTATATGAAACTTTTCACACCATTTCCTTTTATTAATTGCGGCTGATAAATTATTTCTTTATTTATCAAGGAATTATCCTTGATTCTCTCTAATATCAACTCCCCTATTCGTGTCCCTATAGCCGCAGGGTCAAAAGAAATAATGCTTGGTTGAGTAGACATTAATTCTAAGTTTTCAATATTTCCGTAAGAAGCTATGGATAACTCCTCAGGAATATTAATCTCATGTAATTTCAAGTATTTCAAAGCCCCTATTGCCATCATATTGTTCATCACCACTAGTGCAGTAGGTCTATCTTTTAACCCCATCATATATGCTACACCTTGAAACCCTGATTCTAAGGTAAAATCGCCTTCATATTGAAATATATAATCATTCTTAATTTCTATTCCAATTTCTGCCATAGCCTTTTTAAAGCCTTCGTATCTTTCATATCCGGTACTTAAGTGAAAGGAACCGTTTTGCACAAAAATCTTTCTATGTCCCAATGAAAGCAAATGTTTTGTTAACATATAAGTTCCCTGGATATTATCACTATCAAGAAAGTCTCCTTTAAAACTTGAATTATTAATCCTTCGGTTTACACAAATGATTGGAATATTATGGCTCATATTTATTACAAATTCATCATTCTGACCGGTAGTATTTAATACTAAAGCATCTACCTTTTTACTCTTCAATAATTCTAGATATGTCAATTCTCTCTCTTTTTGATTTTCTGTACTACATACTATTAAATTATAGTTTTGACGATTTAAGACATCTTCTAAAGCTCTCGCCATAGTTATAAAATAATTATTGGAAATGTCAGAAACTAAAAAACCAATCATTTTTGTAGAATTAATTTTCAAGCTTCTTGCAATAGAATTTGGATAATATTTCAATTCTTCTATTGCCATCAATACTTTTTTTTCAACCGCGGTGCTTACATAGTAGCTTTTATTAATAACTCTAGATACTGTTGCTATTGAAACACCCGCGGTTTTTGCTACATCCTTGATTGTTACTTTATCCATAATTGCACTCCTAAATAAAAACGTATTCCATTAAAGAATAAATTATCTTTCTATTTAAGTAAACCATTATATTAATCTAATTTAAATTAGTAAGCCCTTACAACATTGCAAGGGCTTACATTAGAAGGGGGGTGTGGTGAAAGTTAGCTTCTTGTTTTAATTTTTTCTATCCTTGGAAGAGAATATTCCCCTGTTTAATGACGATTTTCACTTGGGCTAAATTTGTAATATCATCTAAGGGATTTCCTTTAATAGCAACAATATCCGCATACTTACCTACTTCTAAAGTGCCAGCTTTATCTTCTATTCCACACACCTTAGCTCCATTAAGGGTAGCTGCCTTCAAAGCATCCATTTCGGTAGCCCCAGCATCTACTAAATGCTTTAATTCCTTTGCCAAGCAACCATGCGCACCATCTGTACCAACTGCATATTTTATTTTACTATTGATAATTGCCTTTAGTCTTTCTTTTACTTCTGCCCTATCTTTTCGAAAGGCTTCATTTTTATCCGGAGACAGATTTTCTTTATCTTCGAAAAATTCACCGGGGGTCAAAACTAACCAAGTACTTGTATTTTCCAATAGCGATATCTCATAGTCAGTTAAATAATAACCATGTTCAATAATATCAACCCCGGACTCGATACATAGCTCTAAACCCTTGCCACCTATACAGTGAACAGCCGTCTTTAAACCATTACTTTTTGCCTCGTAGACAATAGTCTTTATTTCTTCTTCCGACAGATAATATGGAATTTTTTCACCTTTTCTCACAGTTCCTGTTAGATAAAATTTTATTAAATCTGCTCCAGCTTTTATGTTTTCTCTAACAGCAAGTCTAATCATATCAGGGCCATCAAATGGCAAGCCTACAAAACCATGTGCATGTGTAGCTCTAATTCCTCTAGTAGCTACTAAAAGTCTTGGGCCTGGAATTCTATGTTCTTCAACCGCCTTTTTACATGCTACATCAAGAAAAAATCTATCACCCATGCACCGAGATGTTGTAACACCCGAATACAAATCGGTCTTCATAGTGTAACACGCTCGTATCGTTAATTCGCTTTCCCGGTCATCCATGCGTGAAAGATAATTATCAAGATTAGGATCAATTGAAAGATGGTTATGACTATCTATTAATCCAGGTATTAGTACACTTTCCGGATAAAATATTATATCTTCTTTTCTCACCAAGTTTTCTAGCTTATACTTTTCATCAACTGCTACAATAATGCCGTTTTCAATTAACACCGCGCCATTTTCTATCGGCGGATTACCAGTGCCATCTATTAAAAGATGCCCAGAAATAAGCATCTGGCTGTTCATTCTCATACCTCCATTTACCCCAATTATATTTACATATTTTTTTCGGGTTTTTCCTTTATTTTGGTAATATGTTTAGAGATCATGGGCCAGAATAGCGAGAATATAGTAAGCACAATAAAAACTACCGCTAGAGGTCTAGAAAATATCATCCAATAGTTTCCCTTAAACATAATTGAGCTTTGTACTATAGCTTGCTCTAACATTGGTCCCAAAATAAGCCCTAATGCGATTGGGGAAACAGGAAAATCATTTTTGAGCATAAAGTATCCTATTATGCCAGCTGCAAACATAATACCAACATCAAATAGTGATTGTTGTACTGCAAAAGAACCCACAACTGTTAATACCCCAATAATGGGCACTAATACTGCCCTTGGAACTTTAACAACGCTAGAAGAAATTTTACAAAAACCCATGCCTACAAAAAACATAAAAATATTTATAATAGCAAATCCAACTAAAAGGGTATAAACAATTTCAGCATTTTTCGTAAACAGGGTTGGCCCTGGCCTAAGACCATGGATAAACAATGCACCTAAAAACAAAGCTGCCGGTGCACTTCCGGGAATGCTCAAAGTCAACAATGGAATCAAGGAACCTCCTGTTACAGCATTATTTGCTGCCTCAGCAGCTATAATTCCCTCAGGAGCCCCTTTTCCAAATTTTTCCGGTGTTTTTGATGAACGCATAGCTTGATTATAAGATATAAATGAGGCAATGTCTGGTCCAGCTGCCGGAACTATTCCTATCCCTATACCAATTAATGAGGAACGGATTGTCACACCCAGCATTCTTCTTAACTCTGATAGTTTTAATTTCATTGATCCGATTTTTGTAGCAATTGTTGTTTGATTAATACCCTCTTCAATCATATTAAATACTTCCGGCAAAGAAAAGGCACCAATCAGCACAGGGACAAGGGGTACTCCACCTATTAATTGATACATATCAAATGTATACCTAGGATAACCTTGCATCGGATCTTGACCAACAGTAGCTAGCACTAAACTAAAAACTCCTACCAAGATACCTTTAACCATATTTCCTGAGGTAAGTATGCTCACTACACTTAGCCCAAAAATTGCTAAAGTCATCTGCTCAGGCGGTCCAACTTTCAGGGCTACAATTGCTAAGAGTGGTGCCCCAATCAATAAAGCAATAGAACTCAAAAATCCCCCTACCGCCGAAGCATAAGTAACATAAGCTAGAGCAAGACCTGCTTCACCTCTCTTAGTCATCGCATGACCATCAAAGGTAGTGGGAACTGACGCGGGAGTGCCTGGAATCCCTAACAAGACAGCAGAGATTGAACCACCATAAATAGCACCACAATACAATCCACTTAACATAATCAATGCTGTATCTGGCGGTAACCAAAATGAAAAAGGAACAAATACAGCGACACCCATTGTAGCAGTAAACCCTGGCAAAGCACCAAAGGTTATCCCAACTGCTAAGCCTAAAATTGAAACGATAATGTTCATTGGCTGAAAGAAATTTGATAAACCTATTAGAATATATTCCAACATAACTTAACCCCCTTATCCGCCAAAAAATATGCCTTCGGGTAATAATACCAAGAGAAGTTGATTAAAAACTAAATAAACAAATAATGTAGTTAGCGTTGGCACAAGGATTAACATTATTTTTTTTCGAATACCTAGATACCACATAACTCCAAATATATATATAAGTGTAGATAAGGCAAACCCTAAATAGTTTAAAACTGCAATATAAACACCTGTAATTAGCATAATCAGAAGTACTTGGTTATTAAACAACGACCCCGGCTTTGCCTCTTGAACCTTTTTCCTAAATGAAGTGAATAGTAAGATGAGTGTTAAGATAAATGCAATATCTAAGAGGGCTCGTGGATAGGAGCGTGCCGACTGGGGAGCATCCCCAATATATACCCAGAGGAAAACTTCTACAATTAATAAACCAATAGCTAACAAAACATCAACTTTGCTTCCCATTTTAGTGAAAATATTAACCCCCTCCTTATCAAAAATAATAACCAATAATTTAATAGGGCCTAAGCATGATAGCACAAAATTGGGAATTGTTAGCTTAGGCCCCATATTTAGAATATTACACGGCTTTTATTTTATTCTTATTGAGGTTGGATCCCCAATTTATTAATTAGGTTTTTATAAACTGTAAAGTCACTATTGTAGAAATCAACAGCCTCTTGCCCACCTATATAGATTGGATTTAAACCAGCCTTTTTAGCCTCTGCAATCCATTCTGGATCATTGAATACTTTTTTAAAGACCTCGTTTAGAATATCTTTAATTTCTTGTGGTGTTTCAGGTGGAACAGTAAATGCACGCCATTGAGCATGGACTAAATCAATCCCGGATTCTTTAAGTGTTGGGATTTCTGGTGCCAACGGAGTCCTTTCAGGATCTGTTACGGCTAACGCAATTACTTGACCTGCTTCCATTGCTGCCAAAGCCTCAGAGATAGACTGGCTGGCGCTATCAGCATTACCGCCAGCAACTGCTGCCAAAGCTAGAGCTCCACCATTAAAAGGCATTCTTTGGAATTGAGCACCTGTTGCTTGTTCTAGTTTAAGTCTTAAGAAATCATGAACATTCCAAGCTCCACCCATACCCATTGTGATTTCACCTGGTTTTTGCTTGGCTAGTGCAATGAACTCTTCCATGTTTTTAACGCCTAGGTCTTTCCTAACAACAACGAAATTTCCATCTGAAGAGCAAAAGGCTATTGGATAGAAACTATTTTCATTATACGGTATACCCTTCATAATAAATTGGTCAGTTAATTGAAATGGCACAAGAGCCCCAATTTGGTACCCGTCTGGTTTAGCTAAAGCAATAGCCGTAGCCCCAGCTACACCACCACCGGCATTAATATTACTAACTATAACTTTTGCACCTTCTGGTAAGTATTTAACCATATATTTAGCAGTCAACCTAGAAGTAACATCTTGCCCACCACCTGCTGCATAAGGAACTATTATTTCAATAGGTTTAGTTGGATAATTAATTTTTGCAGGCTCTTCTTTCTTTGGTGCTTCTTGTTTAGCACCACAACCAATTACTGATAAAGCTAAAAATGTAATTAACAAAATACAGAGAAATTTTTTCATTCTTTTTACCCCCTTATTTAAATAGAATATAACGTGGTTTTAAAACTTAGATCTCGGACTCTCCTCTCCTCCTCTCGTATATAAATTTACACCCTCAATCTTAGGAACATCTATAAGAAGAAGTATTGTAAAATGTTCCTATTCCTCTAGGAGCGGGTCTTCATTCTTTCCATTGCCCATACTCAAAATGATACTAGAGTGATCCCATTTGCCACGACCCGCATCTACATTTTTTTGGAATATATCCGAGGCCAGATTCGCAAATAAACTCGGCGAATGCAAATCTTCGGCGATTGCTAAAACATGATGCAGATCTTTGTTCATCATTTCGCTCGGCGCATAGGTGGGATAAAAAGTGCTATCTTTCAGCCGCTCTATTACCGAACGCTCAAATACAAAACTACGTCCCCATGATTTCATTATCACACGATATAAAGAGTCAATATCAATTTTTGCATTTTTAGCAAGCATAACAGCCTCACATACTACAGCCTGCCCAACTCCCGCTAAGTGTTGATTGATCAGCTTTGTGATGGAACCCCTACCGCTTTCACCCATATATACATAGTTATTGGAAACAACCTCAAAATAAGGGGCTGCTCGGAGGAATGCATCTTTTTCCCCACCAATCATAATAGTAAGGGTACCTTCTTCTGCTCCCTGTTCCCCACCGCTTATAGGAGCATCTAAGAAATCAACGCCCTGTTTTTTTAACTTCTCTGCCAAAGATATAGATGTTTGAGGCAAAATGGTGCTATGATCGAGTAAGATAGCTCCATTTAATAGTTTTGGCAATGCTGCTTCGATCACTTGGCATACTGCTTCATCATCAGTAATACACATACCTATAATTTCACAATTTTCAACAGCTTCGGCAATCGTGTCGCATGCAATAGCACCCTTTTCTATAAGAATTGCTATATTATGGTCACCATTTTTGCTTCCTGGCCGATTCCATACCTTTAAATTATGACCCGCCTTAAGTAGATTCGCCGACATGCGAACTCCCATGGCTCCTATGGCAAGATATGCTATGTTCATTAAATTCCTCCCTACTGTTAAATAATCAATGGCATTGCTTTTTTACTTTAATTTTTTTTAATTTTATCCCTCCTTTTTATTAAATAATTTCACCTTGTTGTAATAGTTCAAAAAGTGCGAATATTCCCATTTGCATGTAAGTAATCGTTTTCATAAATTAATATTCTAGGTTAAATTTTGAAATCCTTTTTATTTTAATTTATTTTTTTCATTTTTTTATTGTTTTTTGATAACATATTCTTATAGTAGCTGCTTTCTAAAAGGCAGTGATTGTTGGGCACCTTTGTGGGAAACTGCAAAACTAGCTACTTTCTGGGCGTAATCAACAGCCTGTGATAAAGAATTCCCTTCTGTTATCGCCACTGCTAATGCCGCATTGAAACAATCTCCGGCTGCAGTTGTGTCAACAACTTTAACGGGATATGCTGGAATTCTCTGTATATCATCATTATCATTGTAAATTACCCCTTCACCACCACAGGTCATAACAACATTTTTTACTCCCATTTTTAACAACCTTTTAATAACCTCTTCTTCATTCTTTTTCAAACTAAGCGCCGTGTTGGTTAATATATTACCCTCAGTTTTATTGGGTGTAATTATATCAACCAATTTCAAAATCTCTGTATCTATTTCTAAAGCTGGTGCCGGATTAAGAATAACAAATTTATTGTATCTTTTTGTTAATTTTATTGCTTCATAAACTGTAGCCAATGGAATTTCTAATTGTATCAAAACAATATCTGCTTGTTTAATAGCTTCCTCTCCTTGCTGCAATAAATTAATACCTACTTTTTTATTTGCACCTGAAGAAACAACTATTGTATTTTGCCCTTCTTGGTCTACTGTAATAACAGCTATCCCTGTTGGACTCTCATTACAGATTTTTATATTTGAAATACCTACTTTTTCGTTTTGTAAATTTGCAATTAGTTCCTGACCAAAAGGATCATTGCCAACACAGCCTATCATTTCTACATTTGCCCCTAATCTAGCCGCAGCAACTGCTTGGTTTGCACCCTTTCCTCCCGGATTAGTAAAAAAATCTGTACCCAAAATAGTTTCCCCACAACTTGGTAGCCTAGGAGCCATAATAACCAGATCCATATTGATACTACCTATAACTACAATTTTCATATCTTGATCATTCATTCTTTCACCTACTTTATATATTGACAAACAACAAATTTCTAAGGTAAATTAATTAAGAAAACGTTTACAAATTATATTTTATAAAACAAGTTCTATTTTTACAACTAATTTTTAAAATTTTCTTGAAAAGGGTGATAATTGTGATTATTTCTTTAGGTTGTGACCATGCAGGTTTTCCATTAAAATTTGAAGTAGTTGATTATTTAGAGGGCATAGGTGTAAAAGTTATTGACCACGGAAGTTATACACCTGAACCTGTAGATTTCCCAGATATTGCAAAATTAGTTTGCAATTCTGTGCTCAATGGTGAGGCTAATCGGGGTCTAATGGTGTGCGGAACAGGAGTAGGAGCCAGTATTGCAGCTAATAAAGTGCCAGGCATAAGAGCAGCATTATGCCATGATATTCATTCAGCTCATCAGTGTGTAGAGCATGATAATGTTAATGTTATGTGTATAGGAGCAAAAATAATTGGTTCGTGGTTAGCAAAAGATTTAATACAAGCTTTTTTAGAAGCGGAATTTAGCACAGAACCCCAATTTAGACGTCGAGTACAAAAATTACATGAGCTAGAGTTAGATATGGCTAGATATTATAAAGGTCAATTATAATTTTATTTATTATATTATTTATTAACTTAAATCATCTAAATAGTTAAAGAAAAAGCACTAATAATTATCTTAGTGCTTTGAGTTATTACTTATTAGACTTTGAAGTTTTTTTAGTAAATAAAGGTTTTATTCCACCATTATTTAGTATTTCCAGGACATAATCAGATAATTTCTCCCATCCAAAAGCACCATGGGTAGTAGTATGGGAATCTGTAGCAACTAAAATCATACCGGGATATACCAAGCCAGCCTCTGGCATAACCTGATGACACACCTGTATTTATGTCAAAGTGATGTGTCAAATTATTCTGCTCAACAAACTGCCGCATTTCTTTATAAATTTGGGCTGTTTTAATAGTAGGGGCTGGTGCATAGTGGTCAAAAACAAAACAAACCTTATCCTTATCCCAAACCTTTTTACCGCCCATTTCATAAAAGGAATAGATAGTCTGTAGGTACAGATCATTGACTTCAGCTAAATCTATTTTTGCTTTAATTATTTCCCCGGAAACAACTTGATTAACCCCCGCATGACTAGCTAATATTTTTTCTAAAGCATGCATTTCTAAGACCCCTCCTAGCTCATTTATATGCTTATTCAATAGCTAATCGACATATCTTTTATACTCTTTAGTGCCGGCGAATACACCTTCTTTCACTAACTAACTATTCATTTCACTTCTTAAAGACTCAGCCACCAGCTCCACAACATGTTTAACCGTTATGGAATTAGTTCTTTTCGCTATGCTATGCTCTAGCTGCATCATGCACGAGGGACAAGCTGTCGCAACAACTAAAGCACCGCATTCCGAAACCGAGTCTACCTTATTTTTAGCAACCTTCTGGGACAAATCATAATGGGTTAAATTGAAAGAACCTGCAGAACCACAGCATTTATCAGCAGCCTTCATTTCCACAAATTCATATGCTGGACTCAATCTTTTAAGCAGCTCCCGTGGACTTTCTTTGCCGCCTTCTATTCTCTTAAGATGACAAGGGTCATGATAAGTTACCTTTTTCCCCAACCCCTTTGGATTTAATTTAATATCTAGAACTTCCACAAGAAATCTATTTATATCAATTAATTTGGGAATTAATTTTTGGGCCTTTTCATTTTCGTAAAGTTCGGGATATTCTAAAAACGTTGATAAACAACTGGCACAATCAGTAATTATATAATCTACATCAAGTTCAGTAAAAATATTTATGTTCCGCTCTGCTAAAATCCTACCAGTTTCCATATCACCGCTTGCTACAGCCGGCACGCCACAGCAATACTGTTCCGGAATAATTAATTCCACATTATTTCTTTTTAATATTTCTAAAACACTAGAGCCCACCTGATGGTTAACAAAATTAGTGACACAGCCTGTAAAATAGGCAGCTCTTATCTTAGAATTTTCTACATTGTTAATTCTAGGCACCTGATTACGAAAACTTCTTCCTGAAAACTTTGGCAACAGACTTTCCATTTTATTTAACTGACCAGGTAACAATTTTAAAAGACCTGTACCCCGCACAAGCTTTTGTAGGCCCGATACCTGATAAAGTGCAATTAGCTTACCAACAGCATTTAATCTGCCATTATTTGTGAGTAAATGTTGAAAGATATTTTTCTTAACAATAGGTACACCTTTAACTAAAACCAAATCTTTTCTAGCTGATCTTATAAGCTTATCGCCCATAACTCCATTAGGACAGTTTTCTGTACAGGAGCCACATAAAAGGCAGGCTGAAAAAATATCTGATAATCTTTCGTTCCACTCTAGCTTACCTGCCAAAAGGTTTTCTAAAAGCTCAATTTTACCACGCACTACATAGGCTTCTCGCCCAGTTTCCGTATAAAGAGGACAATGAGCTTGACATCCACCACATCTGCTGCACTTTTTTAAAGCTTCTAAATAATCCATATTTATCACCTAAAAAACTTTCCCTGGGTTTAAAATATTATTAGGGTCTACCGCGCTTTTAATTGCTTTTAGGTATTTTAAGCCCACTTCACCCAACTCCCATTCTAAATAAGGCTTTTTCATTAGTCCAATACCGTGTTCTCCTGATAGAGTCCCCCCTAAATCTAAGGCAGCCTGAAAAATTTCCGCTACAGCTTTTTCTACCCTTTCCATTTCTTCTGGGTCATTTTTGTCCGCTAAAATATTGGGATGAAGGTTTCCATCACCTGCATGACCAAAAACAGGCAAATGGAGCTTATATTTTTCCGAAATTCCTCGTAAACGCCTTACCATTTCAGGTATCTGACTTCTAGGTACTGTTGCATCTTCAGAAATTTTGGTTGGTTTAAGCTGAACTATAGCTGAGGACACTGCCCTTCGTGCCTTCCAAAGCCTTTCCCTATCTTCGGGCAAAGACGCTACCTGGACATCTCTACATAGATTTTTCCTGCAAACTTTCTCTATAATAGCGATTTCTTCTATCACCTGAACTTCGGAGCCATCAACTTCGATTAATAATATTGCCTCTGCATCTAGGGGCAAGCCCATTTTTATATTTTTTTCTACACAATTTATTGTTATCTTATCCATTAATTCAAGTGTAGCAGGTATAACTCCTTCACAAATAATTGCTGTAACTGTTGTTGCTGCATCCTCTAACGTATTAAAAATAACCAAAGCTGTTTTCTTTTCTTTAGGCTTTGGTAATAAACGTATTGTGATTTCAGTAATTATCCCTAATGTACCTTCACTGCCTGTTAGTAAACGGGTCAAATCATAGCCAGTAACATTTTTTACCGTTCTCCCTCCGACATGCATTAATTCACCTGTTGGTGTTACTACTTTCATGCCTAAAATATAATCTTTAGTAACACCGTATTTAAAGGCCCTTGGTCCCCCAGCATTTTCTGCCACATTACCACCCATTGTACAGGTTTTTAAGCTTGCAGGATCAGGAGGATAGAATAACCCTTGCTTTTCAACCTCCTCGTGCAAATGACCTGTAATAACCCCGGGTTCAACCACAGCCAAAAGGTCCTGGTTATTAATCTCTTTTATTTTATTCATGCGTGTTAAAACTAACGCAATACCACCATCTTGGGGAATAGAGCCTCCACTTAGTCCAGTACCTGCTCCCCTAGGAAAGACAGAAAGCTTTTCTATGTTTGCAAATTTAACTAAATGTACAACTTGCTCAGTATTTCCAGGGAAAACTACAATATCAGGAATTCCTCTTTTAAAAGTCCCATCATAAGAATAGCAAATTCTATCTTCAATATTACTAAGCACATTTTCTTGGCCAACAATTTTTTTTATTTGCTTTACTATTCTCGCTTCCATTTCTTATACCCCCGTTATTGAAATCTAATTGCCAAGATTTATAACTTGCTTTCGCTTAAGGTGCCCGCCCGTCCCTTTAAATTTCCTCTTGCCAAGGAAGCAAAGATACCTCCAAAACAGATAACCGCAAAGGCCATAAAGGAAACTTTAGTACTTGTTAAAAGAAGGTCTGCATACACAGGATTTATTTCAATATTACCCGCTATTAGTGTAACAACTAAAGTAACAAGGGCCATACTTATAGTTTGCCCGGTTAGTCGCATTGTTCCAATTGTAGAGGAAGCAACTCCATAATACCTAGATGATACTGAACTCATAATGGCATTATTATTAGGTGTAATAAATAAGGAAATTCCTACTCCGATAATAGCCTGATTGATCATCAAAATCCATATAGGAGTATCTCCCTGCAAAAAGCTAAAAAGGATGAGTCCCAAGGAAGTAAGAGCCATACCCCAGGAAGCAACAATACGGGGTTGAATCCGGTCGGAAAGTCTCCCCATAAAAGGTGAACAAGTTGCCATAATCATAGGCTGTGCAAGTAGTATTAGTCCTGCTATTTGAGCATCATATCCCCTGCACACCTGTAAATACATGGATAATAAAAAGGCCGTAGCGAAAGTTGCACTGTAATTAATGAGTGCTGCCAGATTGGAGAAAGCGAAGGTTATATTTTCGGTAAAAAGACCCACATGAAGGATGGGGTGAGTCACTCTAGCTTCATGACGGGAAAAGAGAATAAGAACCATTATACCTATCACAAGTAGATACTTGCCACCTCCCCATTTAGAAAGAGATGAGAGACCATATATAAATAAAACCAAACCTGTAGAATATAAGAGCGCTCCAGAGGTATCATATTTTTCCCCCCAAGCCTCTGCCCATTCTGCTTGCAATTTAAAAAAGACAAAATACATTATCAAAAGACCTGCAATAAACATTAAAAAGAAAATTGACCGCCAGCCCAAATAATGGGTAAGGCTGCCTCCCAAAACAGGGGCCATCGATTGACCAAAATAAACACAAGCAGCATTAATACCCAGCACCTTACCTCTTTCCTGAGGAGGGAAAGCTGAAGTAAGAATAGCCATCCCAGTTGCGAAAATCATGGAAGCACCTGTGCCTTGCAACATACGAAAAAAAATAAGTGCTTCTAGTGACCAAGCGAAGCCACAAAGAAGTGCAGAAAAAGAAAGTAAAGTAACCCCCCAAAAGAAAATCTTCTTTCTCCCTCTGATATCTGATAGGCGCCCAAAGGGAATTAATAAAACAGCAGCCGCCAATATGTATCCCGTAGTAACCCAGCTCAATAAATAAATATTAGCACCAAATTCCCTACCAATAGAAGGCAAAGAAAGATTTAGGGCGCTAGCCATAAATGGAACAAAAAAATAGGCTATACTAATAGTTATTTGAGTGTATTTTCTTATCGCAGGATCAGGCTGGGTCATGAAAATTCCTCCAACTGGGTTTAATTATATAACCACATTATAACACTAGAAAATTTACATGTGCACAATAATTAGGCCTCGAAAATATAAAGAGACACCATTTCAGGTGCCTTCTTCTACTTACCATTTTACATGATCATGAGTAAAACCCTTTAGGCGCTTCCAGATTTCATCCAAAGCAGATACAGATTCTTGCTTCAACCTACCTTGAGCAGCCGTAATGTTCTCAATAAGATGCTCTTTTCGACTGGCACCAAGGATAATTGTGCTTATTAAATTATTCTGCCATAGCCATTGAAGTGATATTGATAATATCGTTTTGCCCTCTTGTTCTGCAACCTTCTCAATTTCTTCGATTGCTTCAAAATTCCTAATATTCCAAAAGCGCTCCTGATATTTTTTATTATTATCAAACCTTCCTCCATCGGCAGGGCTTTCTTTAGACTTATACTTACCAGTTAACATTCCTCCAGCTAGAGGATTATAAGCTGCTAAACCAATATTAAAAGCTTTACAAAAGGGAAGAAGTTCAACTTCGATGCTACGTGAAAGCACATTGTAACCTGTTTGAACAATAATAGGTGGCTTTAAATTGTTTTTTTCTGCTAACCATAACAATTGTGTCATTTCCCATGAGGAATGATTTGAAACTCCAATTGCTCTTATTTTACCTTGTTTCATTAAATCATCCATAGCTCCTAAAGATTCTTCTAAAGACACCCGACGATCAGGCTGGTGCATATAGTAAATGTCAATATAATCCATCTGTAATCTTTTCAAACTATCATCAATAGCCTTCATAATTGCTTTACGGGAAAGCCCTTGATCCTCAGGTCCATCCCCTACCCTATTAGATACTTTTGTGGCTACTATTACTTCTTCACGTTTTCCTTTTAGAGCTTTTCCAAGAATAATCTCAGATTGACCACCTACATAATTATTAGCTGTGTCAAAGAAATTTATTCCGCTATCTATACAATAATCCACCATCCATTGAGAATCTTTTTCATCTGTCTGGTCTCCAAAAGTCATAGTTCCCATGCACAGCCGCGATATTTCCATATCAGTTCCTTTTAGCGTTATTCTTTCCATTATCATACCTCCCTGTTAAAATAGTTAATTATATGTAGCATTTCCTCGATGGTAAATTATCTGTAGGCTAGATAAGGCCTTGCTCCGCAAAACTCACATACTTACCTCCAGCCACTACAATATGGTCAATTACTTTTATATCAATAGGATTAAGGGCTGTTTTAATTCTCTGGGTCACATCAATATCGGCTTTAGAAGGATTCAAGCTTCCCCCTGGGTGGTTATGGGCGAGAATAACACTATGAGCCTGATGCCGTAAGGCGGTTTCCACAATAATTCTCGGATAAACAGGGGCCTCATTAATAGTACCCTCATGGACCAAAACAGCATGAACAACCCTGTTTTGAGTATCAAGACAAATTAGATAAAAAACCTCATAAATCCTACCAGCAAACAGGGTAACAGCATACTCACCAGACTTTTGAGAGCTGTTAAGAACGGGTTTATCACCCCACTTCCCTTTAAAATACCTCCGAGATGAGGGGGGTATTAGGGATACCAGAATAGCGATGTTTTCACTTACTCCGCATCTTTGGGTAATTTCCTGTGGATGAGCTTCAAAAAGAAGGGCAAGACTACCAAATTCCTTTATCATCCGGTGAGCCAATTCATTGGTATCCTTCATAGGAATAGCATAAAACAAAAGCAATTCCAGCACCTGATGGTCAGCAAAGGAATCTAATCCTTCTTTTAAATATCTTTCCTTTACCCTCTGTCTGTGACCTTTATGAACGTTTTCCATCTTTTCTCCCCTTGAAATCTCAAAATACTACTTTAAATACTTAAGTTTCCATATTAACAGACTATTTCCTGCAAATTTCGAAAAAAAAGGATTTTTGAAATTTGCTTTCCTATCCTTCTGCTTTATTTTCTAGCTTTCTAAAAAAAGTCACCGTCCTTACAGACGATGACTTAATAAAGGGGGAATGAAATTATTTATAGTAAATTTTCCTAAAACACAATTATTTCCTTGTAAATTTCCGGTCTTCTATCACGGTATAAAAACCTTTTCATTCTAGCTTCATGTACCTTAGTCAAATCAATGGTCCCTACCAGTACTCCTTCCTCTCTCCCCATAATATCTTCGGTTTTTCCGAAAGGATCTACTAAAATAGAGTGACCAATAAAATCATGATGCTCCTCATCAGTTTTGCCTGTTAGGCAAGCACCAAGTATATATAACTGATTTTCATAGGCTCTTACCTCTAAAATCTTTTTCCACATTTCTGTTAATGAAGTTGAAGCCCCATTTGGTACGCAAATTATCTGAGCACCCTTTAAAGCCAAGCTACGTGCAGCCTCAGGAAAGTCCCGATCATAACAAATCATTACTCCTATTCTACCAAATGCGGTATCAAAAACAGGATAATGATAGCCCGGTTTCATGAAAAATTTTTCCCATCCAGTTTCTGACCAGTTTATATGAGTCTTTCTATAACAACCTATTACTTCACCATCTGAGTTAATCACTGCAGCAGAATTATAATAAACACCAGGTTTTTCGTACTCAAAAAATGGTACAATGATGCATACACCATATTCACCAGCAATTTTCTGAAAGCGCTGTACAGTGTTGCCAGTAATATGCTCTGCTAATTTAAAATATTCCTTATCCCAATGTGATGTATGAGAAAAATAGCCTGTATTAAACATTTCAGGTAAACAAATAATATTTGCACCTTTGTTGACAGCTTCTAAAATATACAACTCTGCTTTTTTTAAATTTTGTTCTACCTCACCAATAGTTACAGAGATTTGGATAGCTGCCACATTAATAACCACTTTACCCCACCTCTATTTTTAATCGATATGATTATGCAGGCTTCTATAATTATTACTTATCCTTTGCCTTAATTCTGTGTTTTTGCTTTTATCTTTTAGGGTTTCTAAATAGAGCTTATGTGTATTTAGTGATTGTTCTTTTCCATATTTTCTAGTCAGTTTGACAATATTATGACGATATAATTCATAAACCGTTTTACCTATTTCCAGAATAAATGGATTTTTAGTAGCATCTAAAATTGCATAATGGAACTCCAGGTCAAGGTCTGCCCATTCTTCATCAGTTAGCTTTTTATTCCTAATTAATTCGGAGTGATAATTATAGATATTGTTTAACTTATCCAAATCTTCTCCTGTACAGTTAATGGACGCCAGATCAAGAACCATATTTTCAAAATACTGACGAAATTCAACCAATTTTGCTATGTCTTGGCTGTGAATTATCAGGCTAATAATTAATGGATTAAGATTATTGCCAGAAAAGTTCTTTTGTACAAACATTCCTTCTCCACGTTTAATCTCAATAATACCAATTGCCTCTAAAATTTTAATAGCTTCTCTAATGGGAGTTCTACTTACTCCAAGTTGCTCGACCATCTCTGCTTCCGTTGGTAGCTTATCACCTGGTAATATTTCACCCTTAATCAACTTATTCTTTATTATATTAATTATTTCTGAATATCTTTTTTCCTCATTATTTATCCTTTCAAACGGCATCAAGCAACCTCCAATTTAATACATGCTTGCATTTATTAAAATTTAGTTTTGGTTATTATAGCTGTATTTTACCTTAACCCAATTTTCATATTTGCATATTACATACTACATATAATGTAATATGGACAAAATTTTTATAACTATTTTTCTTATAGTTATCCCCAACTAGAAAATTATATCATAAAAATTCTTAAAAGAGACTACATCTAGTTGTAAAATTTAGCCGCACGATAATTATTAAATGTTAAATCCTCCATCAACAACAATTGTTTGTCCAGTTATCAAGGCCGCACTTGTAATTAGACTCACAATTACTTCGGCTATATCTTCAGCATTGGCAGGTTTACCTAGGGGTGTCCCCGCAGATAATCTGTTCACATGGTCTTCCTTACCTTCAACCCAACGGGTCAAAACTATTCCAGGTGCAACAGAGTTAACCCGAACTTCTGGTGCTAAAACAAGGGCTAGTGATTTTGTTATACTGATTCCAGCAGCCTTGGAAGCTGCATAAGCCATAGAGCTTCCTCTTCCATTAAAGCCGGCAGTAGAAGTAGTATTTACAATACATCCCTTGTTTTTCTTTAATTCCTCAGCACAAGCTCTGCTTGTAAAAAAAATGGCTTTTGAATTGGTATTAAAAGCACGATCCCAATACTCTTCCTTTAAGCCTTCTAAATCATGAAGATCAACAAAATTAGTTACACCTGCATTGTTTACCAATATATCCAATCTTCCAAACCGTTCCATAGCTTTAGTAAACATTTCACGAACTTCTGCATCCTTTGAAACATCGGCCGGATAGATCATGCCTTCCACGCCAAATTTTTGAACCTCATTAAGTGTATCTTCAGCTTCTTTTTCAGTACCAGGATAGTAATTTATAACAATATTTGCTCCTCTTTCAGCTAACATTAATGAGGTAGCTCTTCCTATACCAGTAGCTGCACCTGTTATTAAAGCAACTTTTTCTTTTAAATCTTTCATAAGTTCCACACCTTTCAAATTCTCTCAATTATCCATATTCCCAAACAAATACCATGCTTCTTTTAAAGTGCGTTTGGCGTTCATGATTAGGTCTTCTGCACGCTCACCATCGCCTTTTATAATTTCAATACTAAGTGATGCTTTACCATTTTGTTTTAGGTAACCAATATCAGCAAGGGCTTTTAAAAATTCAGCTACTTCTTTTACATCATTACTGCCCTTGGGATAGCCAAAATATGGATGTCTATCTCCATAACGGGAGTCCTCCTGATCTATGACTCCATTTCCAATATGCACATGGCCAATTTTGCCCTTCAGTGGTAATACCGATTCTTCGATAGTCTCTCTTAATAACGGGATGTGACTCAAATCTATCATTAATGAAAAGTTAGTTGCCTTATTTTCTAAGCTTTTAGCTACAGCTAAGGTATCAATAGTAGTACCTAATAATCGGTTTCTTTCCACATTAAAGTCATAAACCTCTAAAAATATTTTTAATTCCAACTCTTTAGCATAAGCATCTAACTCTATTACCGAATTAACTAAAGCCGCCTTAGCTTCTTCTTTCAGTTCGTTAACCCATGGTCCACTGCAAAAAGCCATGGAATCAGATCCCATTTCTACGGCCTCTTCCATACATTTTTTCAACTGTAGTACCGCTTCTTTTCTCTTTCCTTCATCAAGACTGTTAATATCAAGACCCATTCCAAAAATCCTGGGCTGAGCAACATATGTTGTTTTTACTTTGCTGATTTTTAAACGCCGTTTTAATTCATTACGGACTACCGCATTCTGGATATAACCTAGTTCAATTCTGTCGAAAAAGATATCTCTAATTAATAGGTCTATTGCAGGCAAAATACTTTCTTCATCTTTTAAGGTCTCAGGAAATAAAGTAACATATATAGTACCTATCTCAAGATGGTCCTGGTAATTTTTCCACATTACATCATCCCCTTGAAGATATTTTAATATTATAACCTTCTCATTTCTGCTATTACTGCATCCCCAAATTGAGATGTGCCCGCTGTTCCACCAATATCAACAGTTTTAATTCCTCGAGCTAAAGTGTTAGATACTGCCTTTTCTACTAACTCTGCTGCAGTCAGAGCAGCCTTATTGTCATGTCTATCTCCTAACCAGTCTAACATCATTTTGCCTGATAATATTGTGGCCACCGGATTAGCAATGCCTTTTCCGGCAATAGTAGGTGCAGTACCATGGGATGGTTGGAACATTCCGTAGTTATGTCCAACATCTCCGGATGGGGACATTCCCATTCCTCCTACAAAGGCTCCTGCCAAATCAGATATTATATCACCAAACATATTTTCAGTCACTATAACGTCAAAGTTCTGAGGAGTTTGAACCATCCAAAGTGTTAAAGCATCTATAATTGCATAATCTTTTTCAACTTGGCCTTCATAGCGTTCTGCTACTTCATTGTAAACCTTTCTAAAGAAAGCAAAAGAACGAAATACATTATGCTTATCAGCACATGTTACGGCCTTTTTGCCATCAGATAAACGACCATTTCTTTTCAAAGCTAATTGAAAACCAAAGTCTACGATTTTTTCCGTCCCTTTTCTTGTAATTATCTGGGTATCTGTAGCTATATCATCATATAAAATTATCCCAGCACCATATGATGCAAAAAGTCCTTCGCAGTTTTCTCTTAGTACTACAAAATCAATATCTTTTACATTAGCTAATGGGCTGACTACACCTGGGTATAATTTTATAGGTCTCACACCAGCAAAAAGGTTTAAGTCAAAACGAAGCTTAAACATTACATGCCCGGTTACTTCTGTTCCATTTTCATCAACAACTACTGGCATTCCATCCTTCGGTAAACCTATTGAACCCATAAAAATTGCATTGCTGTCTTTGCAAGCTTGAAATACACTTTCCGGAAGGGTTACTCCGGTTTTTAAGTAGTGACCATTACCAGCATCATACTTTTCAAATTCAAGACTGAAACCTGTCACTATCTCTTCAGCTGCTTTTAAAACTTTTATGCCTTCATTTATTACTTCTGGCCCTACTCCATCTCCTGGTAAAGTAGCAATATTAAACTTCATCGTCAATCCTCCTTAATATGTAGCGGGAGTCATAAAGACTCCCGTCTATCAATCTAATCTGTTTATTATGAATTGGCAATTTTCTGAATTAAATCTTTACCAAATACATCATAGTACTTTTCCCAAACCGGTTGAACGGAAGCTTTAAATGCTTCAAAGTCAATTTCATCTTTTTCAGTAACAGTCATATTTTTTCTTAAGTTCACTAAACCTTCATCGTACATTTTAGCAGCTATCTCCCGTTCATATTTTGCAACTTCTGCACTTACTTCCATAAACATTTTTTTATCAGCATCATTTAATTTGTTGTAGAAATTAGGACTAAAACCAAGAACTACAGCTGAATATAAATGTTGACTATCTGAAAAATGTTTTTGAACTTCCCACATCTTGTTTGCATTTACCGTATCGGCGGCATTATCATGACCATCAATAACACCTTGCTGCATCGCAGGGTAAACTTCGGGCCAAGCCATAGGAGTTGCGTTTGCACCCCATTGTTTGAAGGTATCAAGATAGATAGCAACCTCCATTACTCTCATTTTTAAGTCTTTTAAATCATCTGGCGTTTTAATAGGTCTTTTATTATTAGTAAAGCATCTAAATCCGTTTTCCCAGTAACCTGCTGGTACAATACTAGCCTTACTCTTCATCAAATCACTTAACTCTTGACCGATTGCACCATCTAATACTCGATAGGCATGGGCACGATCTTTAAAGAGAAATGGAAGGTCAATAGCACCTAATTGCGGAACAATAGAAGCAATTACCGAGGTATTAATAGAAGCTGCATCAACAGTGCCTAATTGTAGGCCTTCTATTAAGTCTCTATCTGCACCAAGGGTTTGTGGAAATATTTCAATTTTATACCGTCCATCACTTTTTTGCTCAAGTAATTCTTTGAATTTTACGTGTGCTAAATGATATTTATGTTTCTCATTTTGGGAATGGGCAAATTTTAAAACAATGGGAGCAGCTTTAACTTCTTCTTTAGGAGCAGCTTTAGGATCTTCTTTGGGAGCTTCTTGTTTGGGAGCATTTCCTCCACCACAGGCAGTCAATAGTAAAGATAAAATCAAAACAACACTTAAAAGAATACTGGCTTTTTTCATTTAATTAACCTCCTTAAATTTTGGTATGTAACTGTTAACTTTTAATAAATTAACTATTTTAACAGGCTTGGTAGCCATAAAGATAATTGGGGTATATAGGTTATAATTAATAAGTTAATTAATAAGACAATCCAATATGGTATCAAATCCTTTATCATCTGCTCCATACCAATATTTGCTAAGCGGCAGGCAACAAATAAGTTTACTCCCACTGGTGGTGTAACCATACCAAAGGCCAAGTTTACAGCCATAATTACACCAAAGTGTACAGGATTAATACCGAAGCTCTCAGCAATGGGTGTTAGTATCCCAGCTAGTACAATGACTACTGGAGCTGCATCGAAAAACATACCAACAATTAGTAGAAATGCATTAATAATCAACAGAAACACTAAAGAATTTGAGGATATCTCACCGAATAATATAGCTAAATTTTGGGGAACTGACTCCCTGGTAAGTAACCAGGAAAAAATAGAAGCATTAGCAATTATAAACATTATCATTCCACTAGTTATTAAGGCCTCATTAACAGCTTTTTTAAAACCTTCCCAAGTAATTTCTTTATAGATAAAGAAACCTACAATAAAGGAATAAGCTACTGCTACTACTGCCGCCTCTGTTGGAGTAAAGATGCCAGTATATATCCCACCTAAAATAATTACCGGCATTAGAAGGGCCCAAAAGGCTTCTTTAAATGCAACTCCCCGCTCTTTCCATTCGACTTTTTCCACTCCTGTGTATCCCTTTTTCTTAGCTAAAACATAAGAGATAGCTACTAAACTACATCCTATTAAAATCCCAGGAATAACACCAGCTATAAATAGATCACCAATGGAAGTTTCAGTAGCAACACCGAAAAGAATAAAAGTAATACTAGGAGGAATAATTATTCCTAGTTCTCCGGAAACTGCTTGAACTGAAGCTGCAAAACCTCTGGAATAGTTTTTGGCAATCATCGCTGGAATAAGAATAGAACCTAAGGCCGCAGTTGTAGCGGACCCGGAACCTGAAAGACTGGAAAAAATCATTGCCGAAATAACAGTTACGATGGCAATTCCACCAGTGCGATGGCCAACAAAAGCACTTACCATACGAATTAATCTTTTTGATATACCACCGTGTTCCATAAGGGTACCGGCAAAAATAAAAAAAGGCAAGGCTAAGAGGGTAAAGTGCGTAAGACCTACTACCATTCTTTGAGCAGCAACCTGTAAGGGGATACCACTTAATAGTATTCCTAACATTGAGGAAAGACCGATAGCTATTCCTATCGGAACACTTAAAAACATAAGACCTATAAGTCCAAGTCCAACAATAGTTGTCATTATTCCCGTGCCTCCCCTACTGTCCAGAGCTCAATGAGATTAGCAACCATATTTAAAATCATAAAGCAAGCACCAACTGGAATCGAAATATAAACCCAATACATCGATATCCAGGTTAATGTAGGTAGATACTGCATAGCAGCTAGATCTGCCATTTTCAAGCCAGCATCAACTAAAATAACTAAAAATACTAAGGAAATAATCATTACCAAGGTTTTAAGTGACTTCCAGGTATTGCCTTTCAAATTCATGGCAAAAGCTTCTACTGCAATCATATGACGAGCTCTAATAGCCAGGGCAGTTCCAAAAACAACAACCCAGGCCATTAAAAAAACGGCAATTTGTTCCACCCAAGCAATAGAAATATTTGCAATAAAGCGTGATACGACTGCACCAAATACTATTAACGACATAATAATTAATAATAAACCAGCAAACCCTTTAATAAACCAATTGACCCAGTACACGAATTTGAGATATCCCTTTAGTATCGAGTTCTCTACAATCTCAAATGACTGAACCTGAACATTACTGTCATTAACTTGCATAAAATCCTCCTTTCATAAATTAAAACCAGCTCAAATCACATACTACATATTATGTAATATGTTATCAAATATTTGAATTTGATTATCAACCTCCTCCTATTGATTAGAAAAATGCAGATGTCTAATTATTAATTTTTTTCTTTAGTTTAACTCAACTATTAATATACTTAACTTTACCATAATTTGTATTATTTGTAAACGATATTGATATATTTTTCTGAATTTTATACACTATTTTAAATTTTAAACAGTTCGGTTATTTGTCCTTACTATTTTCACTATTCACTTCATTTTTCTATATTTCTAACGAATATTGTTTTAATTTTATTAAAGGTTTATAATTTACCCATCATCTCTATAATGTGTTCCTATACTTTCTTTTCGTTTCAAAGCCGCTTGTAAGATTATTCCTCCTAATAGTGCCATATTCCTGACCGTCATAAATAAAGGAACGGATTTTCCCAAAGCATTGTTTTCTTGTAATTTAGATAATTCCTTTCTTATTTCCTCTAATCTTTGAAAACCATGTTCCATCATTTTTTTATTTCTGACAATTCCGACACTATCCCACATAATTGTTTTTATTTCATCTTTAAAAGTACTAAGATGTTCATTTATATGTTCATGGAAAGGATTATCGTCTAATAATTCTTCTAGCATTTTAACTTCTTTTAACAAAAGATCTGGAATACTATCCATAGATGAAGATGCCTGCCTTGCAGCATTTTCACCGGCAATCTTACCAAAAACTAATATTTCTGAAAGGGCGTTACCCCCTAAACGATTGGCTCCATGAATTCCACCGGCAGTTTCTCCACAAACCCACAAACCTTCTATACCTGTAAAACAGTTTGTATCGATTTTGACTCCCCCACAGTAAAAGTGGACAAAGGGTGCAACCTCAATATATTCCTTGGTTAAATTAATCCCTCTGGAATGCAACCGTTTTGCCAATGGAAAGCTGTTAAAAATTTGTTCCTCAGAGAGCTCTGATGCATCAAGATAAACCCCCTGGTGCGCAGTACCATTTCCCTCTTTAATTTCCTGATATATGGCTCTAGCTATAACATCTCTGGTAGCAAGCTCCATTTTTTGGGGAGAGTATTTTTCCATAAATCTTTCCCCTTTTACGTTTAAAAGCTTCGCCCCTTCCCCCCTTAAGGTATCGTTTACGACCATCCCGGAAAATTCTTTGGGATGTGTCATGCATGTAGGAAGAAATTGAATAAATTCCATATCTATTAGCTTTGCACCGGCATCATGGGCCAGTACATAACCATCACCACTGATACCCGTAGGATTGGTGGTATTTTTAAAAATCTGTCCAAGCCCTCCTGCTGCTAAGATGACAGCTTTCGCTTTTATAATAACCAATTCACCCAAAGAGTTTATGCCTACCGCACCCCATACTTTTTGTTGGTCTGAAAGAATCTTAATAACCAAAAAATTGTGGAATATTTGTATGCCCGCCTGTTTTATCTTGTTCAACATTACCTTATAAAGCTGATGGTAACCGTCTTTACACCGAATAGTCCTAGGAAAAGAATGCCCTCCTGCTTTCATTAGTAGATAATTATCAGTTTTATCCTTTAAAAATTCTACTCCCCAGCTTTCTAGCTCTTTTATAGCTGCAGGTGCTTTAGATACTAGAATTTCTACTAATTCAGGAGAACTTATCCAATGCCCGGAATTCATGGTATCTTCAAAATGCTGTTCTTGAGAATCAGAGGTTCCCGGTACATCCATAACGGCACAGTGGGCACCAACTGTTTGAATTGATGAATTTCCACCTTTCTTCGCTGTAAGTAAAACCTTTTTACCATATGCTTTTGCTTCTAGGGCTGCACGTAGCCCTGCACCACCTGCACCTATGACAAGAACATCTGTTTCATACATAAAATTCTCCCCCCGTTATTTAAACCATTCTAATGGCAAAATTTTGTTCCAAAGTATACCGCTTAGAGAACCGTGAAGTAAATAACAAAAGAAAACCTATTTCTAATGCCTCGATGAAGAGTTTTTTATACGCTTTGTAATTTCTTCAGCTTCAGGCGATATTAAGAACTTATATGTAGATTCCGGTAAAAGATTCTTGGCTTCTTTTATTTTGTCATTCCTTATTAGTTCCCTAACACGTGAAGCACTTATTGCTTCATCATTTTTCTCAAGCCTTTTTACTACTATAAGCTCTATCCCCTTCCTGGGTAATATCTTTTCCATGCATTCATTATACAATGAAGTAACCGGACAAAAGGGTTCCTCACCTACATATCTCCTTTTAACTTTGAGTACTGGAGTAATATGATCTGTAAATAACTCTAAGTCAAGTAACGCTTGGGCTTTAGGCACCTCTTCTTCTCTAGTAAAATAGGCAGGAAAGGTTAATGAGGAAATAACATATTTTCCACCTGGGATAATAGTAATGTTTTTAAAATCCTTTGTTCCCTCTTCAATTAGTTTTATTCTTACCTCAAAAGGGAAAAGGGATTTATCTTCTTCTACAACTATGACATACAACCAGGGACTCTCTTTTGAAGCCTTTTCTATTAAATATCTGTGCCCTAAAGTAAATGGATTACAATTAACAACAATGCAACTGGAATTTTCGGGCTTCCCCTCAGGATAACAAGCTAATCTATTTTTAAATGCCTCAATTCCATCCCAACCCCATTCTAACAGGACTACATATGGTTCAGCTTTACTAACAATTTGGAAGCCTAAACCTGTGAAGCTTTTTACTTCTTCCGGCTTAGTATATACATATAACTGTTCCTTTTCCATTTCAACTGCCTTTTTTATTAAATTAGAAACTATCCTAGCTGCTAAACCTTGTTCTTTAAAGTTTGGGGCTACTCCGATACCCTGTAAAATGTTACCTACTAAAGAACCTGTACCAATTAGCTCTTTGTTATGATAAATTCCAATTATATAATCTATACCTTCGGGAAGCTTAAGTCCTAATAATTTCAGTAAGTTCTTAACCTCGTTTAATTCTTTATCATTTCTGATATCTAGTTCTCTTTCATAAAACATATTCTCACCCCTGTGCTAATATTTTGAAGTTATATTTGTCTTATTTCTTATAAAAAAGCATTTGATATTTATTCTCCAAAAGTATATAAAATAGTGCTGCTGCTAAAAGATCAGCAGCACCTCCTGCACTAAGACCTAATGTGCAGAATTTTTTGTGAGCTTCTTGAACCTTAACTCTACCTATTTCGGTATACATACCTCCGTTATTTAATATATCTCTGGATGTTTCCTTTGCTAGTATTAAGCCTTCAATTCCGCCCCGTTTAATTAATGTAGTATCATCTAAAGCTTGCATAATATTTAGCAAGCCTTCTATTGCTGCATCATTAAAGGATAACCCTTGTGCAAGACCTTTTTTAATTACAGGAATACCTACTTGAAATACCAAAGGAAAGCCTTTTTCTGCCTCACCACGCACACCTGTTATTTTATAAGCCAAATAAGCATTTTCGCCATTTGTGGCAAACTTATTATCTTGTTTTAGCTTTAATTCTTTTTTCACTAGGCCTTGGCACATCTTTCTAATATATTCTGCTTGTTCATTGTAGGATGAATTAAGACCTACCGCTCCTAATGCAGCAATAATAATACCTAAAATAAAAATTAGCCCCTTTTGAGTATTTATACCTTTGGTGACATTAAACATTTTCCTCTCACCACTAGAGCCAATAGCTCTAATCCTCCGAAAAAGTTCATCACTATTCTTAATATTTTCTGCTGCTGCAAATATTGAACTAAATACTTCAGTTAAAGCTGCTGTACTTATTACAAAAGTGCCAAAATCCATGTCCTGATGGGAGCCTTGATCAAAAGGCGAGACTAGCCCAGGAGAAGGATAAGCTGATACTTCAAGTAGGGCTGCACTTATACAACATTCTGCTATCCGCGTTGCTAGCCGGCTTTTTGGTTGGCCAAGAAAAAAGTTATCTAGCGATTCATAAAATTTCTGTATTACTTCTTCTCGACTGTGTCTATTTAGTCTTATGCAGACTTTAGCTTCTTCACCACAAACTATGCACTTTCTAGCTGGCAATTTTAATTTGCGTCTTGAAATAACCTCACTTGAATTTGATATCAAGTCAAAATCAAAAAATGTCCCCTCTTCACTATTTTCCTCAAGAGATACAAGTTCTTTTTTGAGTTTTTGCAAATCTCCTTGTGTGCTAAATAAAAACCACCCAAAATCAAAACTAGAAATTTTTTTTACATTATACACATTGAGATGGCTTTTAAACAATTCTTCTAGTATGTCCTGTAATGCATAAAATTCTGGGAAGTATCTAAATTCTCTAGGGAGTCTAAGATTACATGAAATTAAGTTTGCATTGTATTTTTTCAACATTGTCTTTTGATAGCTATACTTGAATTCATTTTCAACCATTTGCTCTTTCATTTTCACACCCCATTTTACCTGAAAAACAGCCCATTTATTATTAGTTATGAGCTCGGATTTGCCTCTTGTGAGGAAGAAATATAAATTAATTAGATAGTTTTCTAATTACATCAATAACAGAACCATTTCTATACTCTACAACTGCAACAACTTCATCCGTTGTCTTAATTTTCTCTGGTTTTCCAGTGAGTTTTTCTATACTATTCTTTAAATCATAAATATTTTTAACTGGTAAACCCATTGCTAACAGCTTTTCTTCCAAATCTTTTCTCCTAGGGTTAACTGCTATACCCATGTCTGTAACAATACAATCAACTGTCTCTCCTGGTGTAGTTAGTGTTAAAACTTTTTCTTGAATTATTGGCATCCTACCACGGATAGCTGGTGTTACAACTATTGCTAACTTGGAACAGGCTGCAGTATCTGCATTTCCACCAGAGCCACCTATCACTATACCATCAGAGGTTGTATGAACATTTACATTAAAATCAACGTCTACCTCAGTCGCGCCTAATATCATTACATCCAGGTTATTTACTATACAACCTTTGTTATGAGGGTTAGCATATCTCGAGCTTGAAACTTCAATGTGCTTTGGGTTTTCCTTTAAAGATTTAGCAGCCACTGTATCAAAACATTGGGTATCAAGTAAATAACGGAATAATCCGTCTTGCAGCATTTCAACAAAATAACTAGTAATTCCACCTGATCCAAAAGAGCCTACTATTCCTCTTTTCTTCATTTTCTCACTTAAGAATTTAGCAACTGCTAATGTTGGTCCTCCGGCACCTGTTTGAAAAGATATACCGTCCTTTAAAAGACCTGAAGCATCAATAACATCAGAAGCTAATTTAGCAATGTATAAACCTAGGGGGTCCCTTACCATTCTAACCGCCCCTGTTGCTATACCTGCGGGATCTCCTACACTATCAACTTTAATTACATAATCTACATGTGTTTCCTCAACAGATGCAGGTGCTAAAGGATAGGGCACTAGATAATCGGTCAATACAACAACTTTTTTAGCATACATACAGTCACTAACAGAATATCCTAAAGAACCACAGGCAGAAGGCCCTTCTGTACCGTTAAAATTACCTGCTTTATCAGCAGCAGAGGCACCAATAAATGCAACATCTATGCTTTCCTCACCTGCTTCAATTGCTCTATCACGACCACCATGAGTTCTAAAAATTACAGGATATTCAAACGCTCCATTACACATAGCTTCTGCAACTGGGCCTAGCATATAATTACATGAGAGCCTACTCACTGTACCATTTTTGATATGTTCTAATAATGGTGCATGAATTGGGAAGATTGAACTTGCTGCTATTTTTAGATCTTTGATGCCTTTTTTGGCGATTTGCTCCAGTACCATATTTAATACGTAGTCACCATTACGAAAATGATGATGAAAAGAGATTGTCATCCCATCTCTTAAATCACACTTTTTGATAGCTTCCTCAATAGTAGGTAGTAGTTTATTTTCCCCTGGAAGAATTTTACCTGGATATCCTGGGGCTTTTTGCTCTGGAGGATTTAAATTGTGAGGTGATTGATACGGTATAACTTCTTTATATCCCATAATCTGCTCTGGTATCATCCTGCCAACTGAGTTAATGATCATTACCATCAACCTCCCCACATAAATCCAATATTTTTTGGGCCCTTAATACTATCGGTAAATCAATCATTTTTCCATCTAACTGTACTGCACCCAAACCTTTTTTGTCAGCTTCTTCAGCAGCTTTAATAATTCTTTTTGCATTTGCAATTTCTTCAGCAGAAGGGGTAAAAATCTCTTTAATAACAGGAATATGCAACGGACTTATTGATGCCTTTGCAGCATATCCCATGGATTTACTTTTTAGAGTATCAACTCGCAAACCAGCCAAATCATCAATAGTTATGTAAGGAGTATCTATTGGCTGTACCTTAGCTGCATATGCAGCTCTTGCAACAGTAAATCGAGCAAATTGTATTTCCTCTCCTTCAACAGTTCTTTCAAAGTTCATGTCAGCGGCTAAATCCTCAGCGCCTAAAAATAGGCCGTTAACCCTATCAGATGAGGTCGCAATTTCATATGCTTTTTCTAAAGCACACGCAGTTTCAATTATACAAATCATCTCTTTATTGGTGCCCTTTAAGGCCTTATCTACTTCTAATACCGCTTCAGTAGTAGCTTTGGGGATTAAAATAGTATTAACATTAGGAATTTTCGAAACTAACTTTAGGTCATCATAGCCCCAAGGTGAATATAAGGGGTTTATACGCACAATAATTTCTTTATTTCCGAAAGTAAGGGCTTCAAAAGCTTTCTGCAGTAAGAATCTACTACTTTCTTTTTCTGATGGTGCAACTGCATCTTCTAAGTCAAAAATTAGGGAATCTGCATCAATAATTGAGGAAGTTCTAATCATTGCTGGACTGCTTCCCGGAACAAATAGCAGCGCTCTTCTTAATTTTCTACTCATTTGTCCCCCTCCTTATCTAATGCTTTTTTTACTGCCGCTTCTACCCTTGCTTCAATTACATAATCCATTGCCCCTTTATCATCTGCATAACAAACAACACTTGTGACACCAAATGTTTTTAATGTTTGCTCTATTTTATTTTTAATTACACTGCCAAACTGCTTTATAACATCACTTTTAATATTTATTATTAAATCTTCATTTTGCCCAGGTGTTAGTGTAATTAATATATCACTTGACTCTAAAGAGCCTGCCTGAACAGTAGTTGTTATCTTCAAACTACTCACCCCGCTCAAGAGAATATATAAAAATTAAATACTTTATATCCATCTAATCTTTTAACCACGACGGTTTTATCTTACCTTCAACAATTTCCTTTAAACGGTTTTGTTCATTTAATTCTTTCTGCTCAGCTTTGAAAATTATCTCTTCTGCCCTATCTTTAGGGATAACAACAACCGCTCTCATAAATAAACTCCTTTCTGTCTGTAAGAAACTTACTACATTTCGGCAGTTATTTTTTTGAATAATGGCTTAATACCACCACTGCTTAATATTTCAAGAGCATAATCAGATAGCTGTTCACCATTAAAACTCTTACCAGTTGAAATATTTGACACTTTACCTTCTTTTAAATTTATCTCTAAAACATCCCCCTCATTTACTTTTTCCATAATACCTTTACATATTAGTAGCGGCAGACCGAGATTAACTGCATTCCGATAAAAGATCCGGGCAAATGAGTCGGCAATAACCGCACCAACTCCTACATTCACAAGGGCTATTGGTGCATGCTCACGGCTTGAGCCACAACCAAAGTTTTTACCGGCTACTATTATATCTCCAGCATTCACCCGATCAGCAAAGGTAGGGTCAGCCCCCTCCATGCAATGTGCTGCAATTTCCTTTGGATTTACCAATTCTAAGTATCTGCCGGGAATAATTTGGTCCGTGTCTATATTATGACCAAATATAAAAGCATTACCTTTTATTTTCCTCATATATTTTCCCCCTTAAGAAAAGTTCTAGGATCAGTAAGCTTACCCATCAAAGCTGAGGCAGCAGTTGTAGCTGGTGATGCCAGATAGATTGATCCACCTGTACTCCCCATTCTACCCGGGAAATTACGATTAGACGCTGTTACACAATTTTCTCCCTCTGCAATGACACCTTGATGGGCCCCTAGACAGGGTCCACAACCGGGCGTAGATAAAGTAGCACCTGCTTTTATTAAGTCTTCAATAAAACCAAATTTAATAGCATTTAAAAGCACTTCATTAGAAGCCGGAATAATTACCAACCTAGTACGGGGATTAATCTTTTGGCCTCTTAATATTTCAGCCGCTGCCTGAATATCCTCCAGTCTACCGCCGGTACATGCACCAATAAAAGCTTGGTCAATACGTACTTCTGGTAGTTGATCAATTGAGACGACATTATCTACACTATGGGGTACTGCAATCTGTGGAGTTAGGTTATTGATGTCAAAAACAAAGTTCTCAGCGAAAACAAAATCTTCATCAGTATCATAAATTTCAAACTCTTTATTAGTTCGTGTTTTAATATAATCCAATATTTTTTGATTAGGAACCATATATGCCGTTTTTGCACCCATTTCAACTGCCATGTTGCAAATAACCATTCTTTCAGCCACATCTAAGTCTTCTATATATGTTCCACAAAACTCTATTGCTTTATAGACACACGCATCAGCCCCCAGTTTGCCAAGGATATATAATATTACATCTTTAGCCATAACACCAGGCCGAAGCTTCCCATTAATTTCTATTTCTACGATTTCAGGTACTCTAAACCATAGTTCACCGGAAATCATAATTGTAGCCATATCTGTAGCCCCTACACCAGTACCAAATGCTCCAAATGCTCCATGAGTTGTAGTATGGGAATCTGTAGCAACCAAAATCATACCGGGATAAACTAAACCTGCTTCATGCATAACCTGATGGCAAACTCCAGTATTAATATCAAAATGATGGGTCAGGTTATTTTTTTGTACAAATTCTCGCATTTCTTTATGAATTTGAGCGGTTTTAATGGTAGGAGCCGGTGCATAGTGGTCAAAAACAAAACAAATCTTATTTTTATCCCAGACTTTCTTTCCACCCATTTCATAAAAAGAATATATTGTCTGTAAATATAAATCGTTAACTTCGGCCAAATCAACCTTAGCTTTTATAATTTCACCTGTAGTTACTACATCTTTTTCGGCATGACTGGCTAATATTTTTTCTAAAGCATGCATTATGTTGCCCCCTTCTTAGAAAGTTGTTTTAGTTTTGTTTATAGATCTGTATCATCCCGCCCTGTTCATATACTTTAAATTCCTCTTCCGATATTACATCACTATCAACCGTTATGATTTTATCCATGTTTGTTATCTTGCCTTTTGTTAAGTCAATTTTTCCTGACTCACCATCATTAAAGATATTTCTAGCATCCTTACTGATAATGACTAATAGCCCTAAATTTAGTGCATTACGGTAAAAAATGCGCCCGAAGGATTGGGCAATCACAGCTTTTAAACCACTGTATTTCAAAGCTCTTACTGCATGATCTCTACTGGACCCACAGCCAAAATTCTTACCTGCAATAATAATACTGTGGGTTTTAGCTTTTTCGGGGAAGTTGCTATCAATTCCTGACATGGCAACATTTGCAATATCCTTTGATTCATTAAGCTCCAAAAATCGTCCCGGACAAATAATATCAGTATCAATATTATCATCATAGACTAATACTTTACCTGTAATAACCATATCCACATCTATCAACTCCTCTGCTGACTTTTTAAATACCCTCTGGGGTTAGTCAAAATACCCTCTATTGCTGTAGCTGCAACCGTAGCTGGCGACGCTAAGTACAGTTCTGCCTGCGGGCTGCCCATGCGGCCTGAGAAGTTCCGATTGGAGGCAGTTACACAAACTTCACCAGGTGCTAATACTCCCATATGTGCACCTAAGCAAGGCCCACATCCCGGATTAGTGACAGTTGCTCCTGCTTCAATAAGATCCCTAAGATAACCCAATTCCATTGCCTTTAAGTATATTTCTTTGGAAGCAGGTATTACAATTAGTCTCGTTTTGGCATTTATTTTTCTACCTTTTAATATTTCGGCAGCAATAGCTAGATCCTCTAACCGCCCTCCTGTACAAGTTCCAATGAGGCATTGATTTACAGGTTTTTTAGGCACATCATCTAAATCACAAACGTTGTCTACATTATGGGGACAGGCAACTTGCGGTACTAATTGGTTAACATCAAGTGAATATTCTTCAGCATATTTGAAATCAGGGTCAGTTGTTGGGATTTCATATGTACGGGTCACTCTACTCCCTAGAAAATCAATCACCTTCTCATCAGGCTGGATATAGCTTGTTTTTGCACCTAATTCAACAGCCATATTGCATAATACCATCCTAGATGATAGCGACATATTTCTTACTGCACTGCCTGTGTATTCAATAGCCTTATATATAGCTACATCTTGCTTTAACTCCCCAAGAACCTTCAATATTACATCTTTCGCCATAACACCGGGCTGAAGTTCTCCATCGATGTTAATTTTAATAATCTCTGGAACTCTAAACCAGATATTACCTTTAATCATACTGGCCGCAAGGTCAACTGCCCCCACCCCCATTCCAACTGCACCTAAAGCACCTAAAATCGTCGCATGGGAATCGGTTGCAATTGAAATAGTACCTGGCCAAACCAAACCAGCCTCCATTAAAACCTGTTGAACTACCCCAGTATTAATATCGAAGAGATGTATCCCATGTTTGTAAGCAAATTCCCTCATATCTTTTTCATTACTAGCTGACTGGATTGTTGGAGCAGGAGCATTTATAGAAAAAGTAAAAGCAACTCGTTCAGGGTACTTAATTTTTGTTCCACCTAGATTCTCGAACTCAGCTAAAACTGTACGATAAAGATCAACGTTAACAGTCAGATCAACATCGGCCCAAACTCTATCGCCTGCTTTAACCCTTTCTACATTAGCCTTCTGCGCAAAGATTTTTTCTATGGCATGCATATTAATAACATCCTCCCTTAAAATACTATTTAGGAGTAAACTTACTTGGACAAGATTTTACTTTTCATCATTGGTTTTATTCCACCATTTGCAAAAATATTTAACACAAAATCTGAAATGGCATTTCCTTTGGCTATAGTACCTTTCGAGGAATTTTTAGCTATTCCCTCCTTAAGGTTGACTTCTATCTCATCCCCTTCTTCTACCTGATTGACAAAACCTTCACAAATCAAGACAGGTAAACCTAAATTAATTGCATTTCTATACCATATACGTCCAACTGAATTAGCAATAACCGCTGCAAAACCTGCTTCTTTTAGGGTTATTACAGCCTGTTCTCTACTAGAACCACAGCCAAAGTTATTTCCCGCCACTAAAATATCCCCTGTTTTTATCCGATTTTTAAAGCTTTTATCGGCTCCTTCTAAAACATGTTCGGCTATTTCATTAGGATCTGTCAAATTTACGTATTGACCGGGAAATATTTGATCTGTACTGACATTATTCATATTTAAAACTATAGCTTTTCCTTTGATATCGGACAACTTATTCACCCCCGAATTTTTCTAGTTTCATTTATACTGTGGATTGTTCAACTTACCGGTAATTGCTGTATAGGCAGCCGTAATAGGAGATACTAGATAAACTCCTGCTTCTATACTACCCATCCTACCAGGAAAGTTACGGTTAGAAGTTGTAGCGCATTTCTCTCCGGCAGCTATTAAGCCTGAATGACCACCGAAACATGCACCGCAACCCGGAGTAGTTATTGCAGCTCCCGCATCAAGGAAGGTTTGGTAATAACCTCTTTCTATTGCTTTTGTTAAAACTTCTTTTGAAGACGGGGTAACAACTAAACGAACACTTTCCGCAATCTTCTTACCTTTCAAAATATTGGCCGCAGCCTCTAGGTCTGTTAATTTCCCACCAGTACAAGAACCAATAAATACTTGGTCAATACTTATTCCCTCAACTTCTTCTATATTTCTTGCATTATCAACACTGTCCGGAATGGAAACTTGTGGAAGTAAATTATCTAAATTAAAAATATATTCTTTATCGTAGATGAAGTCGGGGTCTGTTTCATGTACTATAAATGGCGCATGAGAACGAGATTTTACATATTCAATGGTTTTTGAGTTAGGTCTTATATATGTACTCTTTGCTCCCATCTCAACAGACATATTACATAGAACCATTCTTTCGTCAATGGATAGTTTTTCAACTACAGAGTCTGAATACTCGATTACTTTGTAAGTTGCAAATTCAGTTCCTAATTCTCCCAGCATATGAAGAGCTATATCTTTGGCCATTACTCCATCCTTAAGGGTTCCTTCTAATTTAACATTTATAACCTCTGGAACCCTAAACCACAATTCTCCCGTCATCATTATTACAGCTAAGTCAGTGGAACCTACACCTGTAGCAAATGCGCCGAAAGCACCAAGAGTAGTTGTGTGGGAATCTGTTATTATAATAATATCACCGGGCTTCACTAACCCACTTTCGGAAAGAACAGAATGACAGATTCCTTCATTTATTTTAAATATTTTTTTAATTCCTTGCTCCCGAGCAAACTCACTCATAACTTTCTGATTTGATGCACCTTTTATAGTAGGGCTAGGGGCGTTGTGATCAAAGAAAAAAACTATTTTTTCAGGATCCCAAACTTTGCCTCCCCCCATATCATCATAGGAAATCAATACAGTCAAATATATGTCATTAATGCCTGCTATATCTACTTTAGCATTTACGATTTCTCCCGCCTTAACTTCTTGTTTTCCAGATTTTTCGGCTAAAATTTTATGAATTGCATGCATGGGCATTATAAAACACCTCCGTTATTTATTCTTGTAATGCTCTTACTATTAAATCACCCATTTCACTTGTAGAAACCTTTATATCGCCTTCGGAATATATATCAGCTGTTCTATAACCATTATTTAAAACTTTTTCAACTGCTTTATCTATTCTCAAAGCTTCCTCTTCTAAGTCAAAAGAGTATTCTAACATCATTTTTGCAGAAAGAATTGCACTTAAAGGATTAGCGATGTTTTTACCGGCAATATCCGGGGCAGTTCCATGAATAGGCTCATATAAACCAAACTTACTATCACCAATACTTGCCGAAGGCATTAGACCCAAAGATGCATGATAACATGCGGTTAAATCACTTAGTATATCCCCAAATATATTGCCGGTAACAATTACATCGAATCTTTTAGGATCCAATACCAGCTGCAATGCAGCATTATCTGCATACATATGCTCCACTTCAATTTCGGGGTAATCTAAGGCCACCTTTTCTACCACCTGCCTCCATAATATAGAGCTTTCCATAACATTGTGTTTATCAACAGATGTTATTTTTTTACTCCTTCCTTTAGCAAGATTGAATGCCAAACGTGCTATTCTTTCAACTTCATCTTCTCTGTAGCTTAATGTATTGACTCCTCTCCTTATCCCTTTCTCATTGAATATACCCCTTGGTTCGCCAAAATATAATCCTCCACACTGCTCCCGAACAACAATAACGTCGGCATCTTTCAATATTTCAGGTTTTAAAGGCGACTTATTATAAAGACAGGGATAGGGTTTGGCTGGCCTAATATTTCCATACAATTCAAATGTCTGTCGTAAAAGTTGGATACCACGGGAGGGAGTAATAGCTGTATGGACATTTTCCCACGGTTCATTGTCCCATTTAGGTCCTCCCACTGAGCCGAATAGAATTGCATCACTTTCCCGACACCCTTCTAATGTTTCTTCAGGCATAGGAACTCCAAATTTATCAATGGCAATACCACCGGCTAATAATTCTCTAAATTTAAATTCAATACCACTTTTCTCTCCTATGGCAATAAGTACTTTTGCAGCTTCTGCCATGATTTCTGGCCCTACTCCATCTCCAGGAATATAAGCAATATTTTTAATCATTTTTAAAAACTCCTCTTATTTATATAAAACCTGTTTGAAGGCATATGATTAACCTTTATGAATTTAATTCAATAAGTTTCTTAACTACTGCATTTCCCATTTCACCAGTGGTATTAATTCCTCCCATGTCACGGGTTTTTATTTTACCTTCTATACAAACCCCTTCTATGGCAGTAAGTAGCATTTTAGCCGCCTTTTCTTCACCTAAATGTTCAAGCATCATTTGCCCGGCCCAAATGGTAGCAATAGGATTGGCTATTCCTTGGCCAGCAATATCAGGCCCTGAACCGTGGATAGGCTCAAACATAGAAGGGAATTCTTTTTCGGGATTAATGTTGCCACCAGGAGCAAAGCCTAAGCCTCCCTGAAAAGCAGCCCCTAGATCTGTTAAAATATCACCAAAAAGGTTAGAAGCGACTACCACATCAAAGTCCTCTGGCTTGGTAACCATAAACATTGACATGGCATCAACTAAAACCTTTCGGGTTTTTACATTGGGATACTCCCCTGCTATTTCATCAAAAATTTTATCCCAAAAAACCATAGAGTGTCGGAGTGCATTTGATTTAGTTACATTAGTAAGTTTCCCACTGCGTTTTTGAGCAAATTGGAAAGCATAACGCATTGCCCTTTCTGTACCATGACGAGTAAAAATATTTGTCTGCAGTACAGTTTCTTGAGGTGCGTCAGACATAAAGGTACCACCAATATCTCCATATTCACCTTCTGTGTTTTCTCTAACAAATACCATATCAATATCTTCTGGCTGTTTCTTTAGGGGACAGGCTGTACCTTTCAAGAGTTTAATTGGCCTTAAGTTTACATACTGTTTAAAATTTTGCCTGATCACAAAGATCAACTGGCCTACACCAATATAATCAGGCACTCTAGGATCACCTATAGATCCTAAATATATAGCATCAAATTTTTTTAAAATTTCCAGCCCATCTTTGGGCATCATTTCCCCATGCTGCAAATAGTACTCACAACTCCATGGAAAATACTCATGTTCTATTTTAAAACTTCCGTCAATCTCACTAACTTTTTCCAATACCTTAATACCTTCAGGTATTACTTCTTTTCCCACGCCATCACCGGGTATAGCTGCAATTTTATAAAGATTCATTATTTATCTTTCCTTCCAAAAAAGTTATTTATGATAAAAAGGAACTGTTAAAAACCCTGCCGTCATAACATATGCGGTAAAAATTTCACCATGTTTATCTTTAACATAGGATAAAGCTTCTTCTACTGATTGGGCTGGCCGCATCATCAACTCGTTGACAACTTCATCAGGCAATTCTGAAACTAAAACGGTCTCCGCTTTGGTTAGCAATCTGGATGTAAGAAATGCTTTATGTACACCCATTTTAAAATTCTTTATGGAGTAATCTAAAACTTCTTCAGGAGTATTATGTTTTTTCATTAAGTCGTGAAATATATCTGATCCTACACCCTCTGTACAAGCTGCTAAAAGGATGACCGTACCACCTTTCTTTACAGCCCGCATTGCATTATCCAAGGTTTTTTGCGATTGATAAAATTCAATATCTTTAGGATAACCTCCACAATTAGCTATCACCACATCAGCCAACTCATCAACTTCTACGGCAAAGAGCTTATTGACAAAATTTCTACCCGCTTCATGGGCCTGCTCTATATCCCCTGCTGCCATATAAACAAAATCTCTGTCTATGTCTAAAACTACATTAAAAATAAAATCAGGATTAAGCATCTTAGCTGCCTCTAGCATGTCAAGGTGGAGGGGATTATTATCAATGCGTCCTGTACGAGATCTCTCATCTAACATTAAACGATGATTTTGATTAATAGTTTTTTCACTACTTACACCAGGCAATATACTTTTACGTCCACCGGTATAGCCAGCTATCATGTGATACGTTACTTCACCGGTCAAAATAACTTTATCCGCTTGGGTAACTAATTTGTTGACATATACTTCTGTACCGACCTGTGTCGTTCCTAAGTATTCCATATTTTCCACATCAGTTCCATTATGATCTATAATTTCCACTCTCTTGTATAACTCATCTCCAATAATATACCTATGTTCGTCTTCAGTATGAGTTCTATGTAGACCGGTAGCTACTAACAAGGTTATATTATTATCAGGAATACCGTTTTCATTTAAGTAATTAATCATTATTGGTAAAAATTTATCTGTGCCCATTACTCGTGTAATGTCATTAATAACAATTACAACCTTATCTTCTGATTGGACAATCTCCCTTAGAGGTTTAGTACCAATAGGATTTTCCAGGGCTGTTCTTACGTTTTTCTCTAAATCGGTTATTTTTTCCGCTTCACTTGTTATTAGTACACCAATTAAGTTGTTTTCTGTAATACTAAATTTTAATTTTCCTTTGCCATAACTTACATCAAAATCAACTTTGTTCATGTTAGTCCCCCATAATATATTTTCTTTATTAATGGGCTTGCCTTAAGGCAAGCCCATTAATGCTTTTTACAAAAAAAACTTACGTATTACATAAATGCACCTAAAAAGCTAACTAATACACTACCTATTACTAACATAACTGCTCCACCAATACGTGAAGATATTTGAGCGAAAGGCATCAAATGCATTCTTTTTGCTGCAGCCAATGTTGCAATATCGCCTGAACCACCCATGTTAGCCATGCAAAGCCCCGCTGTCACCGCTGATTCGACAAAGAAGAATCCTACTAATCTTCCTACAAAACCCGTACCAATGATAGCACCTATTAAAGTTAATAAAGCTAGTAGTACGTACTGCCAGGATAAAGCTTCGATTACAACTCTTAGATCTGTATAAACTGTACCAATAAGGATTAGAATTGCAGGTATTGTTAGTTTAACTATGAATTCATACCACTGCTTAGCAGCATCAACGATTTCCTCGGGAAGTATATTAAGTATTTTAACAACTGCTACAGCGATAATTGTTAAGGCATAATAGTGGAGTGGTATAAAACTTGCTAATATTTTTCCTAAAGCAAAAAACACACCTGTTAAAATAAACCCTACACCTAATTTTTGAATGTCAATTTTATCTACCCCTTTTGTTTCTGCCTTATATCCAACAAGTAAATCACCATTACCAGCTAAGGAAGGATATTTATTCCCTAGTTTATTTAAAAGACCTCCACTAACTATAGCCAATGCATTACCAAGTGCAACGGCAGGCATTATGAGAGATAAATAGTGACCTGGGTCCCCACCAAGAGCCGAAGCGTAGATTTGCGATGTGGGAACAGCACCGGCAGCAGTTCCACCTGCCATAATGGGCAGGGCAATAAACATTATAGCTTTAGCTCCACCATATCCAAAGATTTCGCCTGCAATAAATACAACACCAAAAGAAGCAGCCACACCAGCGAAAATTGGAACAAAGTATAACGCCCCTGCTCTAATCAAAAGGTTTCTATCCATACCTAAAATACTACCGCAAATCAAACCGCCAACTACCCAGCCTAAGTAATCCATACTTTTAGCTAAAGAAGTCAAACTTTTTACTGTTTGTTCCGGTAATAAATTAAAATAAACTAAAGCTGCTCCACCAAAAATCATTACAATTGCTCCTCCGCCAAAGTAGTCCTTAATGATTGGTGTGTTATCACCAACCTTTTCCAAAAGAACACCTAATAGAGTTGCAAATGCATACGCACCTAACCAGCCACCGGGTAATACTTTTAAATAACTAGCAATTAAAAAAAGTCCAAAGGAAATGACATACCATTTTGTTGTAAAACCTGCCCAACGTGTTTCACTTTCCGTTTTTAATGCTCCTTGCGAGTTTAAGATTGGTTGATTTTCCATTTAAGTAACCTCCTTTTTAAATTAAATAAATTTTATTAGAACGGATTATTTAAAATCACCTCCTATTTGTAATTTTTAAAATTTTCAGAATTCATTATTAATATGCATTCAAGATTCATGCCAAAGAGTTATCCCCTTTTAAGTCTAATGTTTTACAAATTCTACGATCAGCTACTGTTACATAAAAGAAACGGTATGTGTTACATTTATGTAACACATACCGTTTAAAAGTTTTTAAGATATCTCCATAATTGGGTTCTACTAATTCCCAGTTGTTGAGCTGCAGCTGTACGATTTCCGTTACATTGCTTTAATGTGTTTAAAATGAACTCCTTCTTAATATTTATCAAAGGTTTATCTCCTCTAAAACATTGGAAATCATAATCATCTAGGATTTCTAAAATGTTTTCTCTAGTTATTACTTGGTCACACATTATAGCTAAACTTTCCATAGCATTTTCTAATTCCCTAATATTACCTGGCCAGGAATAATACTCAAGCAATTCAAAGGCTTCTTTGGAAAATTCTAAATTTTTAATTAATTTAGAACAGAATTTTTTTAAAAAATAATGACTTAATAGACCTATATCTGCTTTTCTTTCCTGTAAATTAGGTACATATAGCTTTAAAATGTTTAATCTATAATAAAGATCTCTTCTAAATTTTCCAGAATCGACCTCCTCTCTAAGAGACTTATTTGTGGCTGCAATGACTCTAACATCAACTGGAATTACTTTTTCAGAACCTATTGGCCTAACTTCTCTTTCTTGCAACACTCTCAGTAATCTAGCCTGTAACTCTATGGGAGTTTCAGCAATTTCATCAAGTAAAATAGTCCCTCCATGGGCTAACGTGAAAAGTCCAGACTTTCCATCTTTTCTGGCCCCGGTAAAAGCACCACCTTCATAACCGAAAAGTTCACTTTCTAATAAGTTTTCGGGAATTGCAGCACAGTTTACAGCGACAAATGGTCCTTTGCTTCTAGAACTAGCTAAATGTATGCTTTGAGCAAACATTTCCTTTCCCGTACCACTATCCCCGATAATTAAAATAGTACTTTCGGTTTTAGCATATTTTAGTCCTTTCTCTTTTGTTTCCAATATAGCTTTACTTCTTCCTAGTATGTTTGCGAAGGTATATTTTGCTATATGACCTTTTTTCATTAAAATAGCCCGAATTTTCTGTTCATACTCTTGTATCTTAGTAACATCTTCAAAAGTCGCTACCGCACCAACAACTTCCTCGTTCACCTTAATAGGTACTCTGTTTGTTAAGGCTAAAGTATCCTCAAACTTTTGTAATTCACTAAATTGAGGCATATTTCGCTCCATCACTTCTATTAATTTGCTATTGTTAATTAAATCTGTTACTTTTTTCCCCATGATTGAATCCTTTGTAACACCAATAATTCTTTCTGCTGCAGGATTATAAGTTGTTACTTCCCCATTTTTATTTACTGCTATTATGCCTTCGCTTATATAATCTAAAATAGCTTTGAATTGCTCAGTTTTTTCTTCTTCTTTTCGTTTGATATTTAATATTTTCCTGGCCTCGTTAATACAATAATCAAGGGTATTTGAGCTGGTTTCTAAAAAAACAGTAGGTATGCCATGTTCTTTAGCCAATTTTTCAGCAACTGTACCACCTAATAATACGTCTATATTTTTAGATTCCAAAACACTATTTAAACATTCCGTTGCTTCTTTTTCACTTTTAACTAAATATGTCATTATATCAATATCAAGAATAGGAGCTAAGTTTTCTACTCCACCAATTATGTTATCAAATCCAATGACACAGATATTACTTCCATATTTTTTAGCCTTATGTATTGCCTTTAAAACGTCATAAGGTGTAACCGGGATTTCTATGACCGGGCAGTTAATATAAGAATTTTCAAGAATTAAAACAGTTCCACCCCTTGTTATAAATACCTCAACTCCATTATTTTCTGCATTTGTGGCAATTTCTAAGGCTTTGTCCAAATATGCTAAACGTACTTCAATGTCTTCATATTTTTTTGTTATTTCTTTTGCCAGCTCATACATATTTTTATATGGTGCTATAAGCATTATAGGTTTCATTTTTTTCCTCCAAATCAACAAGGAATATCAAAAAAGCTTCATCTTTATAATTTCTTATAAATAGCTGTAATTCCTTCTTTTACCCTCCTACTACTTTTCTCCCGCACCAAACCCCATAGTGGACTTCCGCCACAAAGTTAATCCCATGCGCCACGCAATAAAAAAGCGATGAATAATTATAATATTATTCACCGCTTTGAATATTTTATTGTTAGGGAATTCAAAAATACTACTATTTTCTTGTAAATTTAGTCATTAACCCTTTTCTAAAGCGAGACAGAGGCTCCTGCCAAGCCTGCAGCCGAACTGCAATTTCTTCATTTATCTCTTCTGCGCTTTTTATTTCCCCCGCGAAACCAATAATATCCAACTTTCTATTTGGGATATCTACTTCAACTAAATCCCCATCCTTAATAACCGCTATTGGTCCACCGTCCATTGCTTCAGGCATTACATGGCCAATACATGGTCCACGGGTTCCACCTGAATAGCGCCCATCTGTAATTAGCACCACACTGTTTGCTAATTCCGGGCTTTCCATAATAGCTTCGGCTGCCATCAAATTTTCCGGCATCCCACTACCTCTCGGTCCTTCGTAACGAATAACTAAAACATCACCTGGAATAATGATTCCTTGGGTAATAGCGTTACAACACTCTTCTTCGCTTTCGAATACTCGGGCAGGGCCCTTATGTCTCAACATTTCCGGCACAACCGCGGAATACTTCACAACTGCACCTAATGGAGCTAGGTTTCCATAAAGTACAGCTATACTTCCTTTAATCTCGGCCTTTTCCGGTGGATTAATTATTTCATCCCTATTTACTCCATAGTTATCTAAATACTCGGTGAATAATTCAAAATAGCCCTCTTTTTCTAGCTGCTCTAAATTCTCCCCCAAGGTTCTCCCGGTAACAGTCAGCACATCTAAGTTGAGTTTATCTTTAAGATATAGCTGTACTAGGGGTATACCCCCTGCATACCAGAATAATTCACTTGGATATTTACCACTTGGCTGCACCCAGGCTAAATGGGGAATTTCTCTATTATATTTATCAAAAGTATCTAGGGATAAATCTAAATCCAGTTCTTCTGCTATCCGTGGTAAATGTAATAAACCATTTGTAGAACCTCCTATAGCAGCATGAACAATAATGGCATTTTGAAATGCTTCTATAGTAAGAATATCTGAGGTTTTTATACCTTTTTTCACTAAATTAATAACCGCTTTTCCAGCATCTCTAGCCCTTCTTGTTATAAAACTCATCGTAGCTGGTGCTACAGCACTTCCCGGCAAAGCTAAACCTAGTGCTTCAGCCATACACTGCATAGTACTAGCTGTACCCATAAACTGACAAGCTCCACATGAGGTTGCTGCAGCTAATTGTCGTCTACGGACCTCTGCTTCAGAAATACTGCCTGCTTTTTTCCTGGTAGATATATCGCCAATAATTGTATTGGTAAGCTTTGGTCCAGGACGCATTGACCCACCTGGTACATGAACCGCCGGAATATTTAGCCTAGCAATTGCCATGAGATGAGCTGGAACAGATTTATCAGAAGCTGATACTACTACGATTCCGTCCCAAGGCAAAACCGAACCATGCAATTCTACCATATCTGCCATAGTTTCCCGGGAAGCAAGAATATAATTCATGCCATTATGACCCTGTGCCCAACCATCACAAATATCAGTTACATGAAAATGGGCAGGTCTAGCCCCACTTTCCCAGACTCCAATAGCTACTTCTTTACTAAGTTTATCAAGATGTACGCTACAGGGATGGCTTTCCCCCCAAGCATCATCAACTAAAATTTGCAGTTTCTCTAAATCATCCTCTGTCCAGTTCATACCCAACCTTAGTACATCTGATTGGGGCCAAATACTTCGAGCCTCTAAGGCTTTTTGCTTAATACTATCCATATGATCCCCACCTACTTTTTTAGCTAAAATAAGGATATCTATTTCAGAAATAGCTCATCCTGTTGCTTTCTTAATTGCCACAAAACTGAATATTCCGGTTGCTCTACCATTTCATAAGTAATCAAAGTCCCCGCTGAAATATCCCTTGTCAATTTATTTCCGTTTAACAAATGGGCAGGTATTGGTGAATTCTTATCATCCATAGGCTTAGCGGGGAGGATTACAGCTTTAAGGTCAGGTGTATAATCACCACCTAATATTTCCCCTTTTTTCATATCCCGCTGAACGACTTTTACTAAATCAAATTTTGGTAAATATTCATCATTACTGGTTGATATTCCTAATAGTCCTGCACACAATAATGAAGTTGGAGTTTCGACACCACATAGGTGATAGGGTCTATAGATAAGCGCTGCTGTACCTTGTTCATTTGACAGAAGTCCTTTAGTGGTTAAAATCATTCTCGAATATTCATTCTCACAAGCCACAACAATAAAAACTCCGCCGCCTAATCCCGCTTCATGCTCATCTCTTAAACAGGTAACTACATCAATAACTCCTCTATTTACAAGTATCCCACCTTCTTCTACTGAGCACAAAACCTTTGGTATCTCACTTGTACGGACTATCGGTTGATATGTACTAGGTATATCTGGCATTAAACCTGTGGCATTAGCGGCAATAGTTAATTCACACAAGTCAAAATCTCCTGCCGGAGGAAGAATAGACATTATTTTATTTCGTTCACCGAGATAATGATTAATATCTTTATCCCGAAGTGGACTAATATATTTCTCATTTTCTGTAGTTAGACTAACAGTTTTTGTTTCCATTACTGTTTTTCCATCAGCCGCACAGGTCACTAACATATTATTTCTATCATAAATATATTCAGCATCTCGAGCCTTGCCGGCAGAAATTATCTCTAAACCTAACCCTCTTGCCCAGGATATAAGCCCCATCAATAGACCATGCTGGTCCCCATCAACCGGAGTATATACCAACCCTGCTTCTGCGGCTAAGTATCTTAATATTGGCCCAACGGCGGAATCGGTTTCCTTGTTGATCATAGCAACATGCTTACCATTTTTAATTGCTTCATAGCCATATAATGCTCCCGCTTCTGGAGTACCGGTTGCTTCCGCAATCATGTCGATAGGCAGGTTCATCAAAATCATCGGATCTGTAGTTATGACATATTTTCCTTCTTCCAAAGCTTTTGCTGCCTCTGCGTGGTTATCACATTCCACTATAAAATCATCCTGTATACCTGCACGACTATATGCTAACCTTGCAGCATCAATATTTTGGTCAGCAACAACAGGTATTGTTACCAATGGGTTAACCATAGATTGGGTAATAACCGCCGTACTATATTGACCTGCTCCTATTACCCCTACCTTTACCACTTCTTGCTTAGAGAATTTGCTATACAAATGATGATAAATCACACTAAAACTCCTCTCATTTAGTCATTTAATTATGTATAATACTTATCTAAATCTTATCTAAATATTAAAAATAGTTATTCAATGTTACCACAATTTTCTATTATATGTAAATATTTAATTATCGAGATAACTAAGCCTTTAGTTAAATCTTTTCCTATAATACAATCTCCTTTTGCTTTCGGCAATCATACTGCCGGTAATTATCGGCTACTCGATCCTGGAGGTAAATATATTGGAAATCTCCACTATTGTCCATGAGCTTTTTTTCATACTTCTCTCTCGCCTTCTCCTGGCAATCTGAACAAGCCTGGATAGGTATCACAATGCAGTAAATTTTTGAGTTCTTACTCCTTCCATGGGAGGCTTGGGAATCTATGGTGATATAGCCTGGACAACTAGGACATACTTTAACAGTTTCCAGCTGTTTTTCGTTGATACCATCTGTATCGTAGAATATATGGCGTTGTCTTTCATAAAAAGCTCCTGCTTTTTCCCTATTATTAGCTTGAATAACTTCTCTTTTATTAAATACTTCAAAGAGTTGTTCAACCATTGTCTCTAATATTTTTAGGCGTTTGGAATCTTCCTTAAAACTATATTTATAATAGTCCGGTTCATACAAATTTGAATAATCAATACCAGCCATAGCCATAATAATACCCATGTTTATGTAAGGAAGGGCTGTTTCTATGGAATATCCCCCTTCTAAAACAGCAATATCGGGCGCAAGTTTTTTATTTAAGGTCGCATATCCCTGTGTAGAAAAATTCATATTAGCTAAGGGATCTTTGTAGTGGTTATCCTGACCTGCTGAGTTTATGACAAGCTCCGGTTGAAATATATCAAGCACTGGTAGCACTAATTTATCAAGGACAAAAAGAATGCCTTCATCAGTAGTTCCCGGTGGCAAGGGGATGTTAAGGGTAGTACCAAAAGCCAACGGTCCTCCAAGCTCATCCATAAAGCCGCTTCCCGGGAAAAGAGTGCGGCCATCCTGGTGAAAAGAAATAAAAAGAACATCGGGGTCATGCCAGTAGATATCCTGAGTGCCATCACCATGATGTACATCTGTATCAATAATGGCAAGTCGCTTTATACCATATACCTTACGCAGGTGTTCCACCATGACGGCTTCATTGTTGATATTGCAGAAGCCCCTATTGCCATGGACAACTCGCATAGCATGATGTCCCGGAGGCCGCACTAGGGCAAAACCGTTTTTAATTTCCCCTTTCATTAAAGAATCAGCTATAGCTATTGCACTTCCTGCTGCGATTAGATGTGCTTTTGTCGCCTGGAATTCTATGTCAGGAACGCAAAAATGTACCCGAGCAATATCTTTTATCTCAGCTAAGCGTGGTTCTAGCTGAAGGATTTGAGGAAGGTCCATTATTCCTTCTTCAAAAAGCTGATCCCTAGTGTAAAGGAGCCGTTCCTCTCTTTCTGGATGGGTAGGGGAAATAGCCCAATCAAAAGCCGGGAAAAATACAAGACCGGTCCGCTCCTTACAAAGCCTTTTCTTCATCAGCTTCGAACCTCCCTAAATTCGTTAATTACACCTGGAGCAATCTGGATACCTATATCAAATAACTTTCCTGTAGTTGAATAACCACTAATTGTATTGAATTGTTCCTCTAGAAAAAATTCAGATTGATTAGCGAATTGCACCAGGCCCCGTTTTGCCATTATTTCCTCTAGATGTTTTTTCGCCATTTCCTTGGCACTATCTAGATTAAAATTGCTTGGAATTTTTCCAGAGATCCCCCCAAAATTAAGATTATAATATTTTTCTTGAGTATCAGCATGTAAGATTAAAGAAAGGGTTGGTCTGGCAACTGCAGCTCCCAAAGCATTAGCTACCTGAGCATAAGAATGGACCAAGGAACGGCACCCAAGACGTTTGGAAATAAGGGGAACAAAAGCTTTAGCAGCACCACCAATACCCACCACTTTATCCAGTTGGACTGAACGTTTGTTTACTACTTCATAAACCTTATATGCGGGCTCCTCTTCCCAAGCCTTAAACATCTTCTTAATATTTTCTTCCACACTATCCACGAATTGATTAACGATTAATTCTGCCAGTTCTTTAACAGATATTCCTAAGGGTGCAGCTATTTTTTCTAGGGCCTCCTGTGAAAGATGTAGCTCTCCTAATTCCCCGTCCTCCAGAAAATTAATGGCATCAGTAGGAGTAGCTATGGGGCCACCAAAGCAGGCCGCCAAACCAACGCGGTCAGGTCCTATGGTTACCTGGGCTCCAGCTAGTCTCACAGCACTATCCCCTCCTAAAGCAATGGAAAGCATATTAAAGGAGCGGATACTAGTATAATGCCCTTCGATAATTGCACCTTTAGATGCATAAAGAGGCTTTCCTTGCAAGATAAGAGCTAGATCAGTGGTGGTTCCGCCAATATCTACAACTACGGAGGTTTCTTCATCCATGGTCAAAGCAAAGGCTCCCATCACACTAGCAGCCGGACCCGAGAAAACCGTTTCACAGGGATGCTCTAAGGATATGGATAATGGCATTGTACCCCCATCAGCTTTTAAAATACTGACAGGGGAATTTATACCCCTATCTCGAAGTGCTTTTTCTATACTAACGGCAAATTTAGCCCATTTCTCTTGAGTCATGGCAGTATAATAGGCGGTAGCCATTCGCCGCAGAAAATTGAGTTGTCCTGAAATCTCAAAGCCTACGGTGATTTCTAGCTTTGGATATTCCTTTAATAATATTTCCTTGGCTCTACGCTCGTGCTCACTATTTCTAGGCGAAAACTTCCCTACAACTGCAGCCTTTGTTATGCCAGCATCAGAAATAAGTTTGCCGGCTTTTTTTACTTGTTCCTCATTCAGGGGTTCTATAATCCTACCCCTAAAATCAGAAGCACCATCGATGATAAAAGTGTGGGGGAATAGTTGCATATTCTTTAAATTTAGTCCCGGTCCGGGGATTAAGACCAACGCTGTTTTATCACCTTTACCTGTAGCCAATATATTGGTAACGAGAGTAGTGCTTAAGGCTACCCTTGTAATATTGCTTTTTTCCACTCCCTGGGTTAGTTCATCGATAATAGTAAATATAGATCTTTGCAGGTCAGTTTCATCTGTGAGACACTTAGCCGAGCTCAAAATTTTCCCCTCCTGCAATAAAACGCCGTCAGTTGAGGTACCCCCTATGTCAATTCCAATTAACAATTTCCATCACTTCTCTTTCCGGATATTTCTGTCTACCTTTATCTATTATCTTATCAGATTCTCTCTTATATTAGTTTTTTCCGTTAAATGAATCAAAAATCTGCTGATTACCCTAATTAATGCTTTCTGTTTTTAGGGATATGACAAGACATATAGCCTTTTTTATACCAAAAAAGACCCCTGGAATTTGAGCTTTTCCTGATCCACCGGGGGTCTTTCTTACTATAGCACTACTTTTGTAAACTGAGCCTATTTAACCAGACTCATTGCGTCTTCAATAGCCTTTTGATTAAGAGGCAACAAATTGTGGCGATGAGGAGGCAATATTTCTTTTAAGCTTGCCATTATTGAGCCCACTTTAACACAATTAGTTACAGCAATTAGAGTTCCTAAAAGAACCATATTAATAATGCGTTCATTTCCTAACCCTTTTGCAATATCTGAAGCTGGGACTTTAACAATTTTAACATTTTCTCTTGTTGTTTCCTTTGTAATTAAAGAGGAATTGAGGATAATTATTCCATTTTCTTTAACAGAGGATTCGAATTTATCAAAGGAAGGTGTATTCATAGCTACTAACACCGTAGGTTTGCTGACCACAGGAGCATCAATTTCTTCCTCTGAAAGAATTACTGAACAATTGGCAGTGCCCCCACGCATTTCTGAACCATAGGAGGGTATAAACATAACTTGTTTCTCTTCTTTCATACCGGCATAAGCAAGAATCTTACCCATCAGCATAACCCCTTGCCCGCCAAATCCTGCTAAAAGAAGCTCATGCATGCTATTTAACCTCCTTTTCGTCCTTAATTAGCCCAACGGGATAATAAGTCTCTAAATTTTCTTCCATCCACTTAATGGATTCCAAGGGTTCCATTCCCCAGTTGGTAGGACAAGTTGATAATATTTCCACTACACTAAAGCCTTTGCCAGCTATTTGTAATTCAAAGGACTTTCTTATTGCCTTTTTAGTCTTATTAATCGTTGCAACACTACTTATTTTGGTTCTTTCTGCATATACACAGCCATCCTGTAAAGCCAGCATTTCTGTCATTTTAATGGGATAGCCAGTTAATGCTGTACTTCGACCATAAGGTGAGGTTGTTGCCTTCATCTCCGGCAAGGTAGTAGGTGCCATTTGACCACCGGTCATACCATAAATTCCATTATTGACGAAAATTACACTAATTTTTTCACCCCGTACAGCAGCATGGATTATTTCCGCAGTACCAATGGCTGCTAAATCTCCATCCCCTTGATAGGTGAATACTAAGCACTCAGGATGAACCCTTTTAACCCCAGTGGCTGTGGCCGGAGCCCTGCCATGGGCACTGGCAACCACATCAAAATTAAAATAATCATAACAAAAACAAGAGCAACCCACCGAGGCTATGCCCACTGTTTTAAAGGCAATTTCCATTTCTTCAATAACTTCAGCTACCAAGCGGTGAATAATACCATGGGTACACCCAGGACAATAATGCATGGGTACATCCACAAGAGTTTTTGGAAAAGAAGATACTTTATCCACCTATTTCGCCTCCTTTACAAGCTCTTTAATTTTGGCTAATAATTCCTCAGGTAATGGGATAACCCCACCTAGCCGGCCATAGTGATAAACGGGCCTTTCATTACCGATAGCCAATCTTACATCATCAATCATTTGACCAGTACACATTTCAAATGAAAGGAAAAATTTCGTTTGTGGAACAATATTTTGAAATGGTTCAGTTGGAAATGGCCAAACACTAATAGGTCGTATGAGTCCAACCTTGATACCTTCAGCTCGAGCCATTTTGATAGCCGCTTTAGCAATTCTAGCAGCAGAGCCATAGGAGGCAATAACATATTCAGCATCATCTGTAAGATATGAATCCCAACGAACTTCATTTTTCTTAATTTGAGCATACCTCTCATGTAGGCGGATGCTTACTTTTTCCAGCTCATCCACTTTTGGATATGAAGAACTTACTATATTCCTTGGTCTATTTTCATTTTTACCTACCGCCCAGGCTTTATCGGGCAATTGATTATTCGCTTCTGGGAGCTCTACAGGTTCCATAATTTGAGCTAAGATACCGTCACCTAATATCATTACGGGATTACGGTATTTATCAGCAAGATCAAAAGCCTGATAAGTTAAATCAACAGCCTCTTGAACAGTAGCAGGAGCTAGTACGAGTAAGCGATAATCACCATGCCCCCCACCCCTAGTTGCCTGCCAGTAATCGGGTTGAGCACCTTGGATGGCACCCAAACCAGGGCCTCCACGCATAATATTGACTATAACACACGGTGTTTCCGCACCAGCCATATAGGAAATTCCTTCTTGTTTAAGACTAATCCCGGGGCTTGATGATGAAGTCATTACTCTAGCACCGGCAGCCGCTCCCCCTAACACCATATATATTGCAGAAATTTCACTTTCCGCTTGTAAAAACGTTCCTCCTACTTTAGGTAAGTGTTTTGCTAAATATTCAGGAATTTCATTCTGGGGTGTAATCGGATAGCCAAAAAAATAGCGGCATCCACTCAAAATTGCAGCCTCTGCAATTGCTTCGCTGCCTTTCATTAAAACCTTTGTAGTCAATTTAATTCCTCCTTATCGATAAACCTCTATACAAATATCAGGACAGAATGCATAACAAAATCCACAGCCTGTGCATGCTTTTTCATCAGTTAAGGTAGCAGGATTATAGCCTTTGCTATTCACATAGGGAGCTAATGCTATTATTTTTTTCGGACAAGCATTAATACATAAAGTACATCCCTTACAGCGTTCTTCCCTTATTTTTATTAGACCCATTTGCTAAACCTCCTTAGATAATTTTGATATAAAAGCAAATATATGTTAATCATAGGATACTTTTTCTGTAAAATTCTCCACTTTACCTGCTTGATGAATAAAAAATAAATGAAATATTCATTCTGTTGAAGCCTTAAATAAATAATCAAAAGGGGATAAAAAACATGAGTATCTTGAAACCATCTAAAAGAAGAATGTTGTCGAATTTTCATGTAGCCCTTATAATGTAGATACTTTGATCTTTGGGGGTATGTTATGAGCATTGCATTGGTAACTGATAGTGCCGCTGATCTACCAAAAGAATATACAAAAAAGCACAAAATTGAGGTTGTCCCTTTAACTATCCAAATTGGGGAAGAGGATTTTTTTGATGGAGTAACGATAGATAATAAATTATTCTATGAAAAAATGGCTTACTCCCAAAGTCTGCCGAAAACATCCTTGCCTTCACCTCAGAAATTCAAAGAAGTTTTTCAAAGGATTGGTCCACAAAAGCAAATTTTATGCATTACGATCTCTTCGGCTACTAGTGGAACATATCAAAGTGCCATGCTTGCCAAAGAAAGTCTGCCTGACTATCAGATAGAGGTAATTGATTCTTTATCGATTAGCATGGGCACAGGGTTACAGGTTATGAAGGCTGTAGAATTAGTTAAACAGGGTCTTACTTTTGGGGAATTAAAAAATGAGCTATTAGCTTATAGACATACAATGAATATTTTTATAGCAATTGATAAGTTAGATAATGTTATTAAAGGTGGACGGATCTCTAACTGGAAAGGAACTATCGCTAATATCTTAAATATTAAACCTATTCTAAATATATTTCCTGATGGCACTTTAAATGTAGTTGATAATGTTAGGGGCAGAAAACGTCAGCTTAAAAGGGTTCTGGAGCTTTTTGCACAAACCCACAAAGATCTTACTAACTCTAAATTTGTAATTCTCCATGCCAAAGCACCTTTGGATGAAATTAACTTTTTAGAGCATAAAATACGGGAGTTATTCAATCCCCAAGAAATTAACATTGGTGAACTAGGACCAGTGATGGGTACACATGGAGGATTTGGCTCTATAGGTTTTGCATTTTAACATAGCACGCAAAAAGGTCTCCCATCGCTTGGGAGGCCTTGATTTATAATAAATGTCAAATTCGGTCTTAGTAGCATTAAGAACCTCAGCCTGATGACCAAGCTCTGAGTTTCTCCCTCTTTCCTTTAAAAGCAGATGTACATGTATCCATCCCTACTTATATATAGAAGTTTTTTTTAAAATACCCCTCCTACATGTTCTTGCAGAAGAGGTATTTCGATTAGAGCTCAATAACTTAATATCAATTAATACGTTTTAAATTCTTTAAATTCACAATGTTCTTTTCATTAGCAATTACTCCCTTTAGGAGCATTGAGTTTATATTAACACAAGCTTCTCGAACAACTGCTTCGATGGCCTCATTAGTTCCGCCCCCATTATGGGGACTTAATATAACCCTTTCAACCTTTGTTAGGGGATGATTTTGATCGATCGGTTCAGATTCATAAACATCTATCCCTGCTCCCAGCAAATGCCCCGAATCTAAAACGCTCATCAACGCATTCTCATCAACAAGCCCACCGCGACTGGTATTAATAAGAATAGCAGTTGATTTCATAGCCTTTAATCGCTCATGATTAATTATATAACGAGTTTCCTCCGTTAGAGGAACATGAAGAGTTACTACGTCAGCTTCTTTTATTAAGTCATCAAGTTCAATGTAAGTAACCCCCAGCTCTTTCTCTTGCTGCTCTGATAAACGGAAAATATCATAATAAACAACTTCACATTCAAAACCCTTTAATAATTTCACTACTTCACGTCCAATATTTCCCAAACCAACCAATCCTACTTTTTTGTGGGAAAGCTCGTAACAATCGTCTCTTAACACTGTTTTTAGCCACAATCCTTCATTAACTAGTTTGTTATGAGCCGTTGTTATATGTTTGAAAACAGACAACATCATCATCACTGCATACTCAGCCACTGAGCGGGCATTTAATCCTCCCACGTTACCCACAGGAATACCGCGTTCGGTGGCCTCTGGAATAGCAATGTTATTAACTCCTACACCATATTTCTGGATATAAATACATTTTCCCGCCTTATCGATTAGCTCTTTAGATATACCTTTAGTCGAAGTAATTAATACATCGGCAGATGCAATATGTTCTTTTAAATCTTCTGCATTGTCACAGAAAATAACATTAGCCTCTGGTGTTATATATTGGCGACTGAATTTCTTCGTTTTGTCTGAAATCTTATCTGTAATAAGAACTTTTTTCTCTATACTCAAGTTCACACTCCTCCTCAATTATCTACATAACAAAAGAATATTTTTGTTTTATACTTCTCTTGCAGTCTTAATAGCATCTTCAAGACCTTTTTTAATTAGTAAGATATCATGCCCTAATGTAATGACTTGAGCACCTTTGCTTTTCCATTTCTTCAAACTTTCAATATAATTTGCAGCTGTTGGGTCCAAATTTACAGATATGCTTTTGCCATGTCTTTTTGCGGCATCAAAGATTTTCTCTTCGGCTCCTAGGACTAATGGATGATTTTTCTGACCAGGCACACCAAGAGATTTTGCTAAATCTCCACGTCCGCTAAGACACATATCAATGCCTTCCACAGTTAATATTTCGTCCATCTTATTAACGGCTTCAATATTTTCAATCTGTATACCTAACAAGACTTCTTCATTTGACCACTTCGTATATTCTGCTCCACTGATGTAACCATAACGAGATACTCTTGGTGCATTAAAAATACCGCGCTCCCCCATCGGATGAAATCTAGCCGCTTTCACTATAGACTTAGCAATTTCAAGAGACTCAACATCGGGAACTACAAGACCTTGAATGCCCATTTCTAAGACGCTTGATATTAAGCTAGGATCGTTATTGATTCTTACCATTGGGGTAATACCACTTAACTCAGCTGCCCTAACCATATTCTCGATAGTAGATAAATCAACTGTAGTATGACTAATGTCAATACGGACAAAATCGTAACCATTATATCCAGCCAATTCAACGAGCATTGGCGAAGGAATCCCAATGTATATACCAAATACGGTTTCCCCATTCATAATTTTTTGTTTTACTGGATTTTTCTTGAATTCGTGTTTAATTTTAAAAACCTCCTTATTTACCTTTTTAAATTAGTCTTTCTTTTAACTAGATCGAAGCTAAATGCGAATGGAAACTTTAATTATCCGTTAGTTTTAATGACTTGATATGAAGCTCCCTTCTGAGTTCGGTTGTTTATCTACATTAATGCCTCTGGCTAATAAAGCTCCTGCACCTAACAAAAATGACTGTAAAACAAAAACAGCTCCCAATCCTGTAAAGCTACTGATTCCTCCAAGAATTAGGGGTAAGATGATCTGTGATAAGCGGTTTCCAGCCATCCGTATCCCCAGCACTTCTCCTGTACGTCCAATAGGGGCGGAATTGTAGGCAAGGATGGTGGTTAAGGGTTGGGTTATTCCCAGCCCAAATCCTAGCAAGGCAACAACACATGCATTGGCTATAAATGCATTAAAGAGTGGAATAATCGCGAATGCAGCACCTCCTATGAGTAAAAATATCGAAATTACTCGCACTCTTCCAAGATACTGAACAAGCATTGGGATACAAAACCTTACAATAATAGCTGACATAGCTTGAATCGAGATAAGTATACCGGTTTGAGAAGGGTCAAATCCTATTGAGGTTGTGTATAAGGGATAATAACTTAAAAAGATGTCAACAGCAGCTAGATTCAACATACTTACAAAAATAATACGTTTTAAGCCAGGCATCGATAACAATTCTTTAACATTTAGATTGGCTGGTCTTTCATTTTGTTCTTTTTTAATAAATGATGTTTTTATTAAAAAACTAACTAGAATTGGAATCAATGCAAATAATGCTATAAACAAATAAGTACTTCTAAATCCTGCATGTGTAATTAAATAACCTCCAATAACCGGTCCTATCATTTGAGCCGCAGAAGCAATTAAGGTGTAGGTTGCGATCATTTGATCTCTTTTGTTGACTGTGACGGAACTTGCAACCCCGTTTTGCATTGCGACAATAGCAAGTAATTGTGATCCACCAAGAATAAGAGGAGAAATAAATAGCATGAACAGTGTAGGCTTAAAAAATGGCAAAAGCACTGCAATAAATAAGCCCGTTGTCCCAAGGACTAAGGGTAGCTTTTCTCCGACCTTATCTACAAAACGTCCTGTATATATAGCAAACAGGAAGGGAAGAAGCGCATAACTGGCATTTATAAACCCAATCTGTAAAAAGGAAGCATCTAGACTTTGTGCAAATAGAACGGTTGTAGGCCGAACTGCCGAAATCGGAATGAAGATACTAAATGCCGCAAACAAGAATAGATAAGGCTTCATCCTTACTCGTCATCCCCTAGCAAAATTTATTTGGGTAGCATGAACAGCCTATTGATTTTTAAGGTATCGCAATAAACTTTGTTCCTTTATAATCACCGATACTAAATCTTAGTTTATACACCCTTATTTATCTTCTGAGGGTTATCGATAATATTTTTTATCCCTTTTGTATAAATCTGACTTCCCAACATAAGAATAATTATTATTAGAATCGTTAGACTATAACCTCTTTCAATAAAAATACTCAAACTTCCACTGGATAACATTAAGGAACGTCGCATACCTGTTTCAATCAAGGGCCCTAAGATAAAAGCGAGGATAAAAGCTGGCAAAGAGTAATTAAGCTTTCTCATTAAGTAGGCTATTACCCCTGCAATAATTGCAATCCATACATCAACAATATTCAAATCTTTTGAGTAGGCACCAATGTATGCTGCAATCAATACAATCGGGATGAGTGCATAATTCGGTATGGTTAGCATTCTAGCCCATAAGGAAGTAGTATATTTTCCTATGAAATACATTGCGAAAACCGAGAATATTAATCCCCAAAATATCCCATTAATTAAATCAGGGCTTCTCAAAAACACCATAGGACCCGGTTGTATCCCTTGAATCATAAGAGCACCTAAAATAACTGCTGTTGATGGAGAACCAGGAATACCTAAAGTTAACAATGGAATCATTGCTCCGCCGACGGTAGCATTATTTGCTGCCTCAGCAGCAGCAATTCCGTTAGGTTCCCCTTTGCCGAAATTCTCAGGATTTTTCGCCGTCCGTCTTGCTTCAGTATAGGCAAACCAAGAGGCTGGTCCTCCCCCTAAGCCAGGGAGAATTCCAGTCAAGCTACCAATAATTGATCCCCGTAAAATATTTTTCCATACATTTTTAAATTCTTTCCAAGTAATTTTGGTCTTTAGATTCTTTTTATCTGTTACATAGCGTTTATTCAGATCTCCCCCAAGCATTAAATAGACCTCAGAAAAAGCAAACATGCCCACAATCAAGGGGACATAACTAATTCCACTCAAAAGGGTTAGGCTTCCGAATGTAAATCTAGGGAATCCGACCAAGCTATCCTGTCCTATCAAAGAAAACAATAATCCAAACAAGACTGAAAGAATACTCTTTGGAATGTCTTTGGAACTGAGACTGGCAACACAGACTAAGCCTAAGATTCCGAGCAGTACAAATTCAGGATCGGAAAATCTAATAGTCAATTTTGATAAAGGTATCGTGAGAGTCATCAAAACGATTCCCCCAGCAAAGCCACCAATTGTTGACGCTGTTAAGGAATAAGCCAAAGCTTTCCCTGGAAACCCTTGTTTAGCCATTGGGGACCCATCTAAAGTTGTTGCAACGGCTGCAGCAGTTCCTGGAACTCCGAGTACTATTGCAGAAATGGAGCCCCCATACTCTGACGCCATATAGACAGATATTAGAAGGATGACTGACGGCAAAGGATCCATTGTATAAGTTACAGGAAGAAGTAAAGCAATTCCAATGGTCGCACCAAGCCCTGGTAGCGCCCCCACTAATAGGCCAAATAAAGTACCAAAAATAATGGCGAACATATTTTCAAGAGTAAAAAGTGTTGAAAAATCAAATGAAAATAATGCTTCCATAACCCACCTCCGTTTTCTGTTTAGTTAAATACAATTTTCAGTAATCTTTCAAAGACTATATATACAGAAGAGGTTAATACCACAGAAACTCCTATAGCTATAAACACTTTTTGCGAAGAATTTTTTGCTTGATTGTATATAAAAAGGAGTGTCGTTAAAAAAAGAAACAACAGTAAATAAAACATTCCGTAAATAGTCCCAAACAATTGCCATAATAAAGTAAATCCTACTGTTAAGATAATGGTAAATATTACGTATTTCATATTTTCAAATGTAAGTTTTTCATCCTCTTCTCTCTTTGTCAATACAAAACTTATAATACTAAAAATCACAATGAGAGCACTAAGAAGCTGTGGAAAAGCACTAGGCCCAAAGGTAGCACCAGTTGACGTCGATGGCAACTCCAACGATTTTATATAAAACATTACTGCTATAGCGCTACATACTACTAGAGATATATACGTTGCCCTTTTATAGCTCACCTTTTCCCCTCCTTGATTAAAGTTAAATTAATGGTCTTTTCTCTATAAGTTTAAATTACAGACTCCGAATCGCTTCGAAAGTGATACGGAGTCTGCTTTGAGAACTCTAAACATTACTCATGGTTTAAATTGGAAGTTACAGTTTCGTAAAATTTACTTAGCAAAATATTTTTGTCCGTCAGCAATTGTGTCTCTCAGCATTTTATCAAGAGTAGCACCATCCCGGTAGAGCTCATCGTCGCCATTTTTAGCAATAAACTCATCCCATTTTGGATCAGCAAGTACTTGTTTCCACACTTCGCCTAGCTTATCTAATACTTCCTGTGGTGTACCCTTCTGGACAAAATAACCTCTCCATATCAGTTCATTTTCAAGACCGTCTACACCCAGTTCTTTAAATGTAGGCGTATCTGAGAATCTAGGATTTCTTTCATCACCGGTAATTCCTAATAGTTTTACTTGCCCTGCTTCTACATACTGAGTAGGAGGTTCACAAGAGAGGACTATTGCATCTACGTTTTCACCTAACAGTGATAGCATTGTATCTCCTCCACCATCGTAAGGGATATACTCAGCATTAAGTCCAGTCTTATCCAATAGTTTAAGGTAAAATACATGGTTTGTTCCATTGACCTGAGAACCACCAATTTTTAATTTATTCTCTTTAGAATAAGCAAGGAGTTCATCCCATGTTTGGTACGGAGCATCGGATAATACGCCGATTACTTGTGCAGAACCACTAACAGTCGCAATCGATTGAATTTTATCAATATCAACATCCAAGTCTCCTGAGGCAATCGTAAACGGCATTGTTGTTGAGTGATTCATTATGGTATACCCATCCGCAGGAAGGGAAAGCATTTGAGTGATACAAATTGCCCCACTGCCACCAGGTACATTTTTAGGGACAACCGGCTGACCTAGGTACTTTTCAGCAATCATTGCAACTTGTCTAGAGATTACATCACCAGATCCACCTGCTGAGAAGGGAATTAACATTGTAATAGGTTTTGTTGGATACTCTGGTTTCGGAGCTTCTTTCGGAGCATCGTTTGCCGGAGCTGTGTTTTGATTGCTGCAACCAGTTAAAGCAAATATAAGAAGAATAGTCAGCACCACGGCAATAAGTCTTAAGTTTCTCTTCATAATTTTTTACCTCCCAATTTTTTTCTATCTGAATTAACTATATTAGGTAAATCCAAATAGCATATTGAATATTACATTAAAGACCGAAGTTCTGGACTTTGTATCTAAAAACTCAAAAAACAGACATTTTTTATTATTCTCTATAATGTGAATTTTTAGATTTTTATTTAAGGGCCTGTGCCTTTTTAATACTTAAATTTACTTATATAGGGAAATGTGATTTTTTAATGCTTTATAAATTATTGCGGTATCCCGACCGATTGAATAACAATAGACGCCCTTTTGTTTAAGTTCAGATACCCGTTCCGGTGTATTTGCCAACAAATTAGGTATTTTGCCGTATTTTAGAGTCTGTGTAATGACGTAATCTTCTGCTTCTATGACTTTAGGATGGGTTGGTTGACCAATATAACCTAGCGACTGTGATAGGTCACCCCTACCTGTAGCAACCATATCAATTCCATCAACTGAGAGTATTTCATTGATATTGTTGAGTGCTTCTTTAGTCTCTATCTGAATTACTAATAAAGTCCTTTCATTAGCCTCCTCAGGATTTAGTTTTGTCTCACCATATTTCAGATATCTCGCAGACCCCGACATCCCACGTGCACCAATAGGTCCATATTTTACTAAGTTGACTGCTTCAATAGCCTGTTCTTTACCATTTACACTAGGTACCATTACACCTGAAACACCAAAATCAAGCAAACGGGTAATATCATCTAGGGTAGATAATCTTACAATTACGGGTAGGTTTAAATGATTAGCTGTCATTACCATATTTTTTACTGCAGAAATATCAATCATCTCATGTTCGCAGTCAATTCGAATAAAATCAAACCCAGCATAAGCGGCCATCTCAACTATTAATGGGTCTGCATAACCTAACATCAATCCATAACTGAACAGACCACTTTTCACCCGTTCCTTTAAGTTTTTCTCCATAGTTCACCTCCTTGAACAATATTTTAGCGAGTTTGTCTGCCTATACACTTCCAATTTCGTTCAATATTCAATCACCTTAATCCTCCCTCCTTTCTCTTTTTCTTCCAATAAATAAACCTCTTTTTCGACATTCTTCTCTGTATTCTTTTGAATTTTGGCATAATTAAGGAGAGGAACGAATCAATCGCCACACCTTGTTAATTAAAATCCGATGTCCTTGGCAACAATCACGATATGATAATCTGGACTACCTTTTGGCACCCCTTCTATGATTGTCAACACTCTACATTCTTTTCGTGGCATTTGGCAACCGATACACTCACCCGTAATCGCACACGGGGTATTTCTTTCTTTTTCCATGTAGTTAAGCGGCGCAGCCACTTGCCGGGCCCTGTTAATTCCTTCTTCAACAGTGTTTGTAATTTTATTTGCACTTACGACAAGGATGATTTTTTTTGGACCGTAAATAGAAGCACTAACACGATTACCAAATCCGTCCAAGTTAATAATACAACCATCCATCGTGAGTGCATTGGCACTTGCCAGAAACACATCACTCATTAACTGAGCTCTTCGTACCTTAGACGATTCTTCTTTAGATAGACCTTCCACCCAATGATCAAAGATCTGGCACCCCTGGTCACGAAAATACTCCACTAGACCTAGTACTCGTGTTGTTTGTGACCCCCCAAAGCCAACTGTTTCGGGTTGACCCGCAATACGAATCACTTCTTCTCTGGCAGCAGTTTCATCGGCACAGCAAACAGCATGAAATCCTTTCTTTTCCAAGGCCGCAGCGCACTTTTCTGATCTGGCCTTCCAGTACTTATGTTTAGTATCGATTAGACCCAACCTCCAATCTTAAAATTACTCTATCAAACAAGAAATACAACCGATTTTTTCTCAAATAATATTTCTGCTTTTAAAATCATCTATTTCTTGATCCGAAAGGGCCAGCAATCCCTGATAGATTTCATGATTATGCTTTCCTTTTTCAGGACCAAGAGTTCTAACCTTCCCTGGAGTCTTAGAAAATTTGGCAAATACATTTGGTACTCTAATCTCTCCAAAATCCTCATCTTCCATCGTTACGAAAGACTCCCGATGTTTAAAATGCGAATCTTCAAATACCTGGCTCACATCGTACATTGGACCGATAGCTGCTCCAACATCGTTAAATGCCCTAACAACTTCCTCAAGCTCTCTTTCTTTGATCCAACTGCCAATAATTGAATCTAATTCCTTAACGTTCTTTAGCCTATTTTCATTGGTGGCAAAGCGCTCGTCCTCTTTCAGTTCTTCTCTGCCAATTACCTCAAATACACGCATCGCTGTATCTTGAGAAGATCCAGAGAGGGCAAGCCATTTCCCTTCCTTCGTCTCATAAGCGTTTCTGGGGGCGTTTGTCATACTGCCGTTTCCCAGCGGCTTGGGTATTATCCCTAATTGATCAAATGCTGTGAGGTGTGCTTCCATAAATCTCATTAAAGGTTCATATATTGAAATATCTATATATTGTCCCCGTCCATCAGAATTATTGTTTCTTTCATATAATGCGATCATAATGCTTAAAGCACCAAAAGCACTGTTTACCCCATCTGCTAAAGGAATTCCAGGCAATGTCGGCGGCCCTTTTTCAGACCCATTCACCGAAGTAAAACTACTCATCCCTTCAGCAATTGTTCCAAAACCGGCACGTGATGAATAAGGACCCGTTTGCCCATATCCAGTGGTACGCAACATGATTAATGAAGGATTAATAGAGGATAAAATATCCCAGCCTAGATTCCATTTTTCAAAGGTTCCTGGTCGAAAATTTTCAACCACTATGTCAACATGAGTAACAAGCTTCTTAAACAACTCCTGTCCCTCGGGTTTACCGAGATTTAATGTGATGGCTTTTTTATTCCGATTTAAAGTTTTCCATAAAATAGGAACACCTTTTTTATATCTACCAAAACTGCGTGCATGATCACCTTTCTCAGGATGTTCAATTTTTATGACTTCTGCACCAAAATCAGCTAGATAGGTGCAAGCCCACGGGCCTGCCAACATGGTAGATGCATCAATAACTTTTAGCCCTTCTAAAGGTAAACGTACTTTGTCTGTATTCATACAATCAACCTTCCATCTTCATTACAGATTCTCGAGCCATTCTCTTTTTCATTTCAAGTTCCTCAATCATAGTAGCTCTTTCTATAATTCGGTTAGCCTTCTCAAAATGTACATAATCAATCATCTTTCCATCTAAAGCAACGGATGCCCTACCCTCTTTGATACCCTTTTCGAACAATTCTTTGATTTCCAAAGAGTGCTCAATATCCTTTTGGGCAGGGGAAAAGCTACGATTTAAAATTTCAACATTACCAGGGTGAATACAACTTGCTCCAAGATATCCATGCTTATATGCCAATCTTGCATTATTCTCATAACCATCATGATCTCTAAAATTGGCTAGACTTCCCATAAGTCCCATAGGTATCCTTCCTATAGAACGTGCGACAAGAACTACCTGCATTCTCGGAATCAATAACCCGTGATAAGTTTCCTCTGAGAGTTCAATCCCCGTATCCAGTGAGAAATCCTCATTGCCAAGGGTAAGAGAATCAATTCTTTCACTTGCTTGGGCAATTTCCTCAAGCTTGAGGTATCCTTTTGCTGTTTCAACAATGACTCCAATTGTTATTTTCCCTATTGGAAGCCCTCTTTGCTGTTCAATGTTTGTTATGAGTTGGTCAACTGCCTTCACTTGTTCAGCGCTTTCAACCTTCGGTAACATGATTCCAGCAACTCCAGGCCAAATTGTTGCTTCAATATCGCCCATTAATAATTGTTCTGTGTGATTAACGCGAACGAGGGTATCACTTCCACCCTTTGCTGCAATAGGAATATACTCTTTAATCAATTCCCGGGAAGTTAGTTTTTGGGATGCTGGAACACTATCTTCCAAGTCAAGGACTACTGCATCTGCATTTCTCAAATAGGCTTTGTTAACAAACTCCTTTACATTAACTGGCATAATGAGTCTCGATCTTCTTATTATACTTCTCGTAAAATCAGCTATCATAATGTCACCCCCATAGATTGCCATATGAATTTAGCACACTGTCTTATTGGTCAAAATCCTGGGCCGACCATTGATAAGTAGCCTTACGCGGATCAAAACAACACCCTACTCTGAGAGAAACCACACGAACACCACTAGCTCTTTGTGGTCCAACTTTAATAAATGTTCCTAAGGCTGTAGTACTACCCCCAACCCCAAGTGGTCCAACATTCGATTTATTTACTTCATCGGTGAGGTATTGTTCCAAATTAGATTGTTCTAACAGGTCACCATCTTTCATCGCTTCTAAGGCTAGCGATGCCGCTTCTACATTTGTTCTTCCAATACCGAAGGCCAATACACAGGGTTGACAACCAAGAAGAGTTGCTCCTTCTTTAGCCCAAGAAATCATCTCGTTTGAAATCACTTCAAGAGAATGTTTATGAAAAACCCTCATCGTCTTTCCTCTTATTTCCGGACCCCCACCCAACATCAATACCGTAAGTTTAACTTTTTCACCAGGTAATCTCCTAACCTGTATTGGTGCTGGAATTAGTTTTTCCGGGTCACTGTATAAACCTGCTTCTTGAGTCAATCTCTCCACATCATTGCCTCTTACAGCCATGGGGCGCCCCGGTAACTTTTGCAGACCTTGAGCAATGCCCTGATCCACAGCCTTGAGAAACCCCGCAGGGAGGCTCACCCCATCCCCTATTTCTAAAAACACGTGGGGTATTCCTGTATCATCACAAAGGGGTAGTTTTTGTTCGTCCCCAACTTTAGCATTTTCCAAAATATTTGTTAAGACCCACTTGGCCTGCATATTAGTTTCAGCCTCTAGGGCTGCTTCATAACGTTTTATTTGGTCAGTCCTAAAAGAGACACTGGCCTTAATCAGAGTATTGGCAACATTTCCAATAATTTTGTCTGAAGTTAATCTTCGCAAGGCCCATCTCCTCCTTTAAAGATATCCGAACACTGTTTTACCATTTGCCGCTGCTATTATTGCGGGTATACCGGCTACTTCAAGTTCGTGCAAGGCTTCAATACCTTCATCTGAGAATGCCACAACTCTCTGGCTGAGAATTTTACTAGAAAATAAAGCCGAGGTCGGCGGTGTTATAGCAAAGTATGATTGGTTTTCTTTTAAAGCATCAATGGTATCTTTCTTTAGAGCTCCTTTTCCCAAGTGAAGTTTAACCCCCGCTTTAGAAAGAATGGGTATGGTAGATTCAATGTCAAACTTGTTACTAGAAGTAGGTCCTATTCCTGCGTCACTCACTGCAGTATGAAAAATGACGCTGCCAGCTAAATCTATGCCAAATTCACTCAGTCGGCCTTCTTGATATAAGGTAGCGATTTTTGGTAAAACTGCATCCCGGCCAGTAAATATTTTTCCGTATATTTCGATTTCCTCATATAACTCTAAGCTTAATTCTCCCTTAATGGGACAATATACCTTTTTCAATAGTCCACACCTCTATTTTTAACGTTCTAATTAACCACTAGCCTATCTACTCCAAGTTCATCAGCCATCTCATTTAGCTTAGTAATTACCTTTTGAGGGATAGGAATGCCATACTTTAAGCGTTCTTGACAGAGTTTTTCTTCTATTTCACCTGGTAAATACAATTCTTCGACTCCAGGAGCTTTCTCACTATTTTTAATTAAGCAAGTCATAGTGTCCATTCTATCCAAGAACTCTTCGTACGGAATAAAGTTACTTATTTTAATTGCTCCCAATAAATGTCCAACGTTCTGGGGAGAATCAGTTTTATCAATCCCATTAATCTGACGTGCAAATCCTGACCCTGTTAAAATTCCACTTAGGATATCAACCACAAGAGTTATTCCATAACCTTTATGCCCACCGATGGGAAGTAAAAGTCCCTTTAAAGCTTCTTCTGCATTTTGAGTAGCATTACCCTCTTTATCAGTAGCCCAACCTATTGGAATCTCTTCACCTTTCATAGATGCTTGCCGAATTTTCCCTGCAGCAACTACGCTATTACTTATATCAAAAGCCACTGGAACTCCATTCCTCCTTGGAAAAGCAAATGACCAAGGATTATTTCCCAGCAAGGGATCTTTTCCACCCCAAGGAGCTAAACGAGGTGATGCATTGGTAAATGAAAGACCAACCATACCTTCTTCTGCTGCCTTCATCGTGTAGAAAGCAGCAGTTCCAAAGTGATTACTATTTTTAACTCCAACTAATCCCACTCCAAACCGTTCTGCCTTTTCGATAGCCAATTCCATAGCTTTACCAGCACAGGCTTGCCCCGGAGAGTTATTTCCGTCAATCAGGGCTGTTACCCCATCATCCTTAATAACCTCTGAATTTTTCCATTCTATAGTTGTAAACCGTTTAAGATACGTTGGTAATCTCACAACTCCGTGAGTATCAACACCACGCAAGTCAGATTGTACTAATGAATCAGTTACAAATGCAGATGTTTTATCATCCATATTAATTTTCTTTAATAACGTAAAACTAAAATCTCTTAATATTTGTGCATTTATTAATATTTTATCGTTAATTTTATTCATCTTAATCCCTCCAGATTATACAAGATAGCCTCGACTCAAGGAAAGAATACTATCAGTGATTAAGTTAATATCATCTTCTTCGCGTTTTTCTTTTTGAATACGATCTTTTAACTTTTCTTGATGGAATTTCACGATATCCTTGGACAGGGGTAAATCTCCGATATCGTAATAACGACATCTACCTTCACTGTCTCTGGCCACCATAACCTTACCTCGGTTATAATTTACGTTACTAGAGAACGGTGACTCCATGACTCCCGCTTCATACGCATTAACAGCTCCGATGATTGGATCTCCATCTCCCATCTCCAGCATTTTATCAACTAATTGCCTGGTTTCCTTTATGATCATTGCCTTTTCAATTTCTAAATCATCCCCGCCAATTGCGACTTTTTGCTTTTTCAAGTAATCAATCATTAATCGTGTAAACCTTAGGGCAGCACCATTAGCTTCTTTAGCTGGCAGAGCCAAACCTTGATCTAACGATTTAACCATGATCTGATCTGCATTTCCCAGTACCGCTGCAACTGTATTAATTGCATCAAGAGCATAGGCACCTTGAGGGTCAATGGGATAAGGCCCTGTCCAATGGTTTGCAATGGTCATAAGGGTAATATCCTTGTAACCAAATTTCTCTAGGTAATCCTGAACTAAGCCAGGTAAAACCTGGGTTGCTGCTACATCCTGAACTAGATTCCCTTGCATAATAACATTTGGCCAGATATATTTAACTCCCTGAGCCGCGGCCATCAAAGCTTCGATAATGACATTCGAAAATATAAAGCTCTGTGGGACTCCTACATTGGAAAACGTGCCAAAAACGTCGGCTGTCATTGGAACACCTTTTTCTGTATATACCGCCAATAATCGAAAGATATGTTGATAATACTCAGCAGCTTTTCCAAGTTTAGCATTTTTATGATAGTGCATAGTTGGACAGATAGGGCCATGAATAAAAGCAGAGTATCCTGCAGCCAATGAAATTTCTGCACTTAATCTTGCATCTACTGAAGATGTTCTTAATTCCATTGGATTCTTTAGCGATTCAACTAGCTTTCTCAAATTCTTGACCCCGTAGTTAACAACAGGTAGCCCATTGAGAAAAGACCGACCTTCTCTTTCACTTTTTCCTAAGGCTTCTTCACAATCTTTATAGCGATTGGCTCTAGTATAACTGTCAACCGACGTAGGCAAAATATCTGCCAGTCCCTCGTCTTGCAAATGCTGCAAAAGGTCTATACATGCGTTTATAGGAGAAATCCCAGCTCTGGGTTGAATCAGAATATCGCCTTCCGCCCTTGCTCTGAGGAAACGTTTAGGGACATTTCTGTCAGCCATATGTAGCTTGTGATACTCAACTGCCTCATCAATATCAACTTCGGCACCCGTGGGCCAGCTCTCTAACACTTCTTTCCTAATTGCTTGAAACTTCTCATCACTTAACTTCTCATTTTTAAGCATACTTTAGCTTAACCTCCATTTTCTTTAGATAGTTTTGTGCTATCTCTTTTGCAGCTTTAGGGTTAATTTGTGCGATTAGGCCGATAGAAAACACTACATAGCTTGAATCAACATAGTACTTTGGCTTTTTAGGTTTTAGAACAAAAGGGTTATTGTTACTATAGGTCGCCTTTTCTAATATTTCCCACGGTCTTTCACTATTGATTACAGGTCCTCCCGTTCCGATGATCGCTCCAACCAAGGATAAATCTTTCCCATACTGAACAAGGATTTTGCCAGCAGGAGTCCATATTTCTTCTAGATAGCCGGCATGTCTATCTGTTGCAACCTCCACAGCAGAAATAGCTAGACCGCAGTCAATGCTTTTTTCAAAATAATCTTTAGGGAGTGCACTCGCTTCACTGGCCCATTGCCCTAGTATAATATCAACCGTATTAGAGTCTACTGCATCTGTAACATTAGCATTTTTCAACAGTCTTTCTTTTCCCACAGCGTCAACAATCGATGATATATTGTGTCTAACACCTAAATCACCCTCAACTGTCCGCTTTGCGAATGGCTCGGGTAGTCCCTTTAAAACAATTTGTGGATCACAGGGTAAGCCATCTGTAATAGAGTGGACATCTGTTGTGGCTCCACCGACATCCACTAAAACTACGCCTTCGCTAAATAAATCAGCCATGGTTTTGGCAGCTTCTAATACAGCAAGTGGGGTGGGTAATGCAATCCCTTTAATGAAATCATTAATCTTACTGAGACCCTTGGCCACGACAATCTTCTTAATAAAGATTTCGCGGATTATTTCCTTGACTGAATCGACGTTTAACTTGTTAATAAACGGCATTACATTTTCGGTTACATATAATGGCTTATTGCTTTGTTCAAATATATCTAATATAGAGTCTGCTGCTGCACTATTGCCAGCCATAATCACTGGGGCTTTAATACTTGACTCAACAATCATTTTGGCATTATGTATGATTGTATTCTTTTCTCCACCATCAGTACCCCCCGCCAGCAGGATAATATCGGGCCGTAAATCTTCGATTTCTTTTACCTGTTTCTTTGACAAGTTGAAAGAATACGTCTTAATAACTTTAGCACCAGCTCCTAAAGCCGCTCTATTAGCAGCCTCCATGGTCAGTTCCGGAACAAGACCAATGGCAATCATCCTCAATCCGCCGGCAGCACTGCTAGAAGCGTATCTCTCCTCCAAAAGTTCGGCCGGAACACACTTATCTTCAATCTTTTTTAGGGCTTTATGAAAGCCAATCGAAACATCCTCAATAGTTGTTGGAGAACAGTCTGATGCGATTATTTCCATCGTAGTGCAATCTGCTACAACTAATTTTGTATAGGTACTTCCTATATCGATAAGTAGCATAATAACACCTACTTCAAATCTTCCTCAAGCCATTCAATGACTTGGTTTGGTGTCATACCTGGATATCCAACTCTGTCAAATCCCATATCCAGAAACTTCTTTTCAACTTCAGGCCATTCAATTTTGCCCACTACGAGATTTCCCCCAACATATAACTTAATATCATTAAGGCCAGTTTCGATACATTTGGCCCGAAAACCCCGACAATCTAATTCTCCGTGTCCGTATAGCGACGAAATCAAAATAGCCTGTGAATTCGTTTCAATCGCAGCATTAATTAACTCTTCCTGGGAGACGCTAACTCCGATATCTGTAACATTAAACCCAGCTTTTCTTATAGCGTATGAAAGTAGCTTACTCCCAATTGTATGTACATCACTTCCGATAACCCCTGTAACGATGTTTATCGTCATTATTAACAACCCTCTTTTCATTGAATGTTTTTAAAATTTCTATTTTTCAGAATATTGATAGTTCTCAATACCTAACCTTCTATAAATTAACGGTATCCTAGATTCTAACTCTTTATTTATTTGATCATAATAGCTGTTTCCGTAAATATCTGTTTCCACAATGAATGGCCCAAAATTATTGAACTCGAACAACCACAAGGCTTCGGGAATTCCAAGATCTAGCCAGTCAACACTTTTAATCTTATTCACTTTCAAGGCAAATGCTCCAGCAAATGTACCCGTACGAGACAAGTGAATGCAACCAAATTTTTTCATTGCTTCCTTAGTTTCTTTCCCCACCCTACCTTTTGATATGATTGCTCTCATATTAAGCTTTTCGATGATTTCAGGTTCCCATTTATTAAACCTTACACCGGTTGTAATACTTATAGCCTTTAGTTTATATTGGTTCTCGGCTTCAACCTTAACAATCGGCCCACTGTGTAATAGTACATTATTTATATTTGAGTCCAAAGGAAAGGGTTGCTTTTCATCGACAATCCTTTTGCATACCCCACTTCTACATGTCCAAATATCACCGGTAAGATTGACAATGTCTCCGATCTTCAGATCAGATATATCCTCAATGGATAATGGAATTCTTAATTCCTTCATATTCTCACCCCCTTACTTTAATATGGGAACCAGCCAGGCCAGCCTCCTTGTTTAATAGTCCCGTCTTGCTGCAACTTCAATACCCCTACCCTTGCAGCAGGGCATTGCACTGCAATTGCTAAAGGTGTTCCAACGAGATGGGTTAAGGATAACTCAACGTGAACGTCCAATACAGTGTGCTTTCCTCCCATTCCCAGTGGACCAATACCAGTAGAATTCAGCGCTTCTAATAATTCAAGCTCGAGAGCACTTACTCTAGGGTCTGGGTTCCGACTGCCAATTTTCCTCAAACAAGCGGCTTGTTTAGCCAAAGCCATGCAGTTTTCTGATGTCCCCCCGACTCCAATGCCTATCGTATTTGGCGGACATGTTCCACCTGTCCTATTCCCATTAATAACAAGACTATCAAAAACAAATTTTTTGATCCCATTGACCCCATCTGCTGCAAGAATTGTTCTAAAAGAAGGGCCAAATATTTCTGTCCCCCCACCTTTTGGAGCGTATATGATTTCACAATAATCTATTTTGGGATCAACCTTATACTTAATGACCGGCGACCCCACCCCAACATTTGTACCAGGATTAGCCCTTGATATTGGGTCAACTACTGTGGGTCGGATATAGCTTTCCCGGGTAGCATTCTCAACAGCTTTTACGAGACAGTTCTCCAATTCAACCAAGTTCAAATTTTCAATTGTGCCGATCCTAATAAAAAAGCAGGGAATTCCCGTGTCGGCACACAAAGGTATTTGGTTCTGTTTAGAGAGGCTAAGGTTTTTCAAATTTGTCTCCAAATGGAGTTTTGCAATAGACCCCTCTTCTTCATTTTCATATGCATTCTTCAGAGCATTAAAGCTTTCTTCAGGTAATTCACAGGTCGCCCTATGGATAAGTTGGGTTAATGCTGATTCAAGTTCTTTGGAATTAAATATCATTTGAAAGCCTCCCTTACATTTCCTCTGTTTTCTTCACAAAGGTTCTTATTGAATTCAAATGCTCCACGAGCACTTTTTTAGCTTTTCCGGCATCCTTATTCAGAATAGCTTCTAGTATCACGTTATGTTCTTGAGTCATTAATTCACTCCGTTCTGGTTTAGCAAGAGTCATTTTTCTTATTTGTGCAAGGGTTGCTAAATTAAATTTCACGACGTTATAGAATGCATTATTATGTGATGCTTCCGCCAAAGCAAGATGAAAAGCATTATCGGTTTCGTAAACTTCGTTACTCTTATTCAATGCATTTCTGATGTTTTCTAGATCTTCTTCCGTTGCTCTAGCGATGACAAGATCAATAATTTTCAACTCTATAACCTCGCGCATCTCGAGAAGATCGGCAACTTCAGCATTTTCTAATTCGTGTAAAATATTAACTCTGATACTCGATGGCACCGAATAAGCTTTTAGAAACCGCCCACCTCCGGGTCGCGATTCAATAATCCCGTTAACTTCTAAAGTCCTAAATGCCTCTCTTATCGTACCTCGGCTGATACCCAGTTGCTCAGCAAGGTCTCTCTCGGTTGGTAACTTGTCATCCTTCTGGAGTTTGTTTTCTTTAATATAAGCTTCTATTTGTAGAACAACATCTTTATATAGCCATTTGTGATTGATTTTTTTAAAAGCCATTTTGTAAGGATTCATCCCTCTCTATTGAATGTTGTAATTAAAGTAATAATAAAAATAGAATGTTTTGATTGCTCTTAATCGTAAATTAATATAGTCATTTTATATTGTTATATTTATTATTGGGTAATTGGGTGGTCCACTTTTTGTTCTATTTCTATAATGATTTGCAAATTCCTTCTTCTTTAAAAAATTATTCATATATATTTTAAATTTTGATTTGGCTCTATAGGTTTTGCATTTTACCATAGCACGCAAAAAGGCCTCCCATCAACAATGAGGCCACTGAAAAAATCTAACAATATGACAAATACCCAAGATTGTCATTAGGTGAAAAAACTAAGCGATGTAAACAAAATCGGAACACATGATTTTGATACCCTGCTTACCTGAGCGACAGCGAAGGATCTAGTATTTAAGCGACTTTCAAGATTCTTCATTCCACTTCGTTTCATTCAGAATGACACGAAATGGGACTTTTCAGTGCCTTCTCAACAGTCCGGGAGGCCTTTTTTACAAACAATTTCACTCATAAATATTTTCACTTTAATATGATTTATATTTTACATAAACCGCTGAAAGCGGTCCCTCTTCGCCTTGCAAACAGGGCAAACCCCTGGTGGATGCTCATTGGCACATAAATAGCCACAGACCTTGCACCTGTATACAGGATAAGGAAGGGATGTGCTTCTTGTATCCCTTTGTTCAGGCACGGGAAGTGATGTGCTCCTTTTATCTCTCCGTTCAGGCACGGGGCTCAATTCTCCCTTGCCCTCTGCAATTTCATCAGATACATAAAGACCACAAAAACACGCCTGATGATTATAAAGATCGGGATCTCGGTAGTCACAGGGACATATAATATCCAGATCATCTTTTTTATTTCCTTCTGCAAGCCTACAAGGGCATGCCTTATACCCGTAACGACTTTCATTAGTTATTAGGCCCTGGACAAGCTCCTTAGTAAAATCGACATCGGGATTTAGATTATATCCTCCCGCTTTTGCCTCCCGAACTAATTTTTCATATCTTTGATCAACGGCTTTGTCCTTTTGCTCATCCATTTTGCAATTCCTCCCGAATCCGTTTCTCATCATAACCAAGAATAGCTTTGTCGTTAATAATTAGCGTTGGAAAAGAACCTCTGGGATTCCATTTCTCCAATTCATTTAATGTATTTTTACGTTCTTCTCCACTTAACATATCAACATCTGCATAATCATATTTAACGCCAAGCTCATCCAATAACTTTTTCGTCTTCTTACACCATACACAGGTGCTAAGGGCAAATAAAAATATCTTTGTTTCCATAGTCTCTTCCCCCATCTTTATAGATTCTATCAATAGTACTTACCCTACAATCCTTCTATTAAACAAACAAAAGGCTACAAGAAAACCGCATAGAACCTTTCAGGTTTAGCGGTTTTATGGGGTGTAGCTTTGTTAAAGTCCCTTAATTTTTATTCTCTTTTTCTTTAAAATAAAGGCATTTTGTTCCTGAAGATCTTAAAACAAGAGCAGCAGGGTTCTGTACTGTCTTAAAACCATGAGCTTTGCATCCTCTGGGGAATTTTTTTTCCCAGGTAATATAATAGAATTGGCATTTTAAACAGTTCACCCTATTGTTCATAATATCCCCATATAGATCTATAAAATGTCTTGTACTTATATTATATCAACATTTTTAAAAAATCTAATAAATTATAATCATATGCTATACTATTACAATATCCTAATATTTCGGGAATAAGTACATGGCAATGCAAAAGAGTCCGCATGAGCTGACTCTTTTACAATATAAACTAACTATTTAATTCACTATCTAAGGATATTTAATTTGAATTCAAATTACTTACTAGGAACCTGTATGGTTTGAAATTTTTCTCGCTTACTAGCGAGGTGAAAGTTAGCAAGCATTAGGATAATAACCAAGACAATTCCTAATATATCTGTTTTACCCTCAGGAATTAAAGCTAAAATACCAGCTCCAAAGAAAAATAATCTTTCCAAGGCTCTCACGGGCCCTTTGAAATAGCCTTGAAGGGCAATCCCAATTGCATATATTCCTAATAGGGCAGTTCCCGTTGCGATAATTATTTCTGTAATACTTCCTTGTCCTAAAAGAACAGGAGAGTAAACAAAGAGGTAGGGTATAATGTAAGCCAAAATGCCGTAGTAAAAGGCCGTCCATCCTACTTTATTGGCATCAGTATTAGCTATACCTGCAGCTGCATAACTTGTTAATGCTACAGGAGGAGTAATACAGCTTATGACACTGAAATAAAAAATAAAGAAATGGGCGCCTATAGGAGGTATACCTAAATCAACTAATGGTGGTGCAAGTAGGGAAGCAGCTACAATATAAACGGCAGTGGCGGGCATCCCCATGCCTAAGATCAAGCTTCCGATCATTGCCAGGAAGAGAGCTATTATTTGGGACCCTCCGGAAAGGGAAATTATAGAGCTTGAGAACATAACTCCTAAGCCAGTCAAAGCTAAGCTCCCAACAATGATACCAGCAGATGCACAAGCTACCGCAATTGGAATTGCTTCTCTAGCACCTGATTCCAGAGCTTTAATAAAGCCTCTTAAATTCAATCTAGTTGAAGGTACTATATAAGCAACTACTAGTAGAATTACTATGGCCCAAAATACTGCTTTACTAGCTGACCATTTCATTATTAAGAAGGTTATTAGAGCTATAATAGGTATTGCCAGATGCCACCCCTCTTTGAAGGCTTGTACAATTGATGGTAGTTCCTCTTTTTTTAACCCTACTAAACCTTTTTTAGCTGCCTCTAGGTCAACAATAAAGAAAATAGAAGCAAAAAACAAAATTGAGGGGATAAGAGCGGCCCAAACTACCTGTTGATAAGATACACCAAGGTATTCTGCCATAATAAATGCAGCAGCTCCCATTACTGGTGGCATTAGAATTCCACCAGAAGATGCCAGAGCACTTACAGCAGCAGCTAATTCAGGGCTGTAACCGCCTTTTTTCATTAAAGGAATTGTAAACGTACCCGTTGTAACAACATTGGCAATTGGAGAACCTGAAATCATCCCCATTAAGGCACTGGCTATTACAGAAGTTTTTGCAGTACCTCCTCTTAATCTTCCTGTTAGAGCGTAAGTTGTATTAATAAAGAACTTACCTCCTCCTGTAGCGTTTAGCACCGAGCCAAAAACCACAAACAAAACAATTAACGCTGCAGATACCCCGATTGGTATTCCGTATATTCCTTCAGAAGTTGAGTAGAAGAATGAAATGATTCTATTCGCGCTGTAGCCCCGATGAGCTAAAGCACCGGGCATGTATTTGCCAAAGTAGGTGTATAATAAAAGAATTGTAGCCGTAAGCATTAAAGCATTACCTGATGTTCTTCTGGTACCTTCAAGTACAGCGATAATCATGATGGCCCCAAAAACAAGCTGCATTAAGGGTGGATCACCAACCCTCATTGTCTGTTGAGTCCAAGTTAAAAATATATATAGACTGGAAATAAGTGTCAAGACCCCAAAGGCAATATCATACCAAGGCAATTTTTTTGAGCCTTTGATTGTTGCTGAGTAAAGAAAGAACACCGGGACTAACATAAACATAACGTGGATTGAACGTTGAGTCATGGTAGAAAATAACCCAAATCCCCCAGTATATAAATGGAATAGTGAACCTAATACCATTAAAGCTATAATTATTTTGCCAATAATACCACTTAGCTGTCTTTTATTAGTAGTTGGTGCAGATTCTGTAATCTTAGCCAAATTAACACCCCCTAATATTATGAATGGTAAGGAGATATCTTAGACTCATATCCCCTCACCTGATCCTAAGATTACTGCCAATTTTCTACTTTAATACTCCCTTTTCTTTGTAATAACGCTCTGCTCCTTTATGCATAGGTATTAAATCTGAAACAGCATCTTCTAGAGTGATAGATTTAGCCGATGGATGCACCTTTTGAATTGCTTCGAGATTTTCAAAAATAGTCTTCGTCATTTGGTATACAAGTTCCTCATCAAGATCAGCATTAATAACTACTACATTTGTTGAACCGATGGTAAGTGCATCAGCACTAAGCCCATAGGTCTCTTTGGAAATTTTTACCTTATTATAATAAGGGTATTTTTTAAGCAGCTCAGTTCTTTGTTGCTCTGAAAGTTCAATAAACTTAAAAGGTATTTTTGTACCCTCTAGGGTTTTTATAGCTGGAGCAGGATGGGGTGCTTGGACAATAGCTGCAGTAACGTGGCCATCTGTTAATGCTTGGACACCCTCATCAAAGGACATATAGGATGGACTAATATCTTCCATTTTCATATCAAATAATTCTAAAATATTAGGTAGTATAGTTAAGGCTCCTCCGCCTTGAGGACCAACAGCAACTTTTTTACCTTTAAGGTCTGCATAGGTGTTAATATTAGAATCCGCTTTAACTGCTACATGAAAAGTTCCGGGAGCAACACCTGAGAACATAATTCTTAGCTTATCGTATTTATTGTCCTTGAAAAGACCTGTACCACTGAAAGCATCAAAAGCTAAGCTGGCGTTGGTAAAGCCGATATCAGATTCTCCTGATCCTACCAACTTGGGGTTCTCGGTAGCTCCACCTGTTACTTCTACTTTTGCTTCAACTCCTGGAACTTTGCCATTGAAAAGCTCTGACATGCCGACTCCAATTGGATAATAAGAACCACCCATACTAGCCGTAGCAATGGAGACAAACTGCTTTTTCACTGATTTGGGAGCTTCTGAGTTCCCAGCACATGCAGAAGCTAGCATAGACAAAACCATCAAACTAATCAGAACTGTTAATTTTAAGTTTTTTTTCATTTAATTATCCTCCTTATTAGCCGCCTGATAGGGCTGGCATTATTAGTATTTTGTCTTCCTCGTAAAGCTGGTGCTCTGTCTTGTGTACCAAGTCTCCATTAACAATTGTTAAAACGAATTTATTCCGTTGACAGGTTCTGCCCTTTTGCCAAAAAAGATCAAACATTTCTTTTCCGTACTTATCGCACAACTGGTCAAGTAGCCCTTTTATTGTAGGATCATTTAGGATAATTTTTTCTGACTTAACCTTAGTTATATCAGTGATTATGGGAATATACTCAACTAAGAGTGTTATAGGGCTCATGCTACTCTACCACTTTTCCTAACTTTTCTAGTTCTTCTGCCACCCATTCAAGCTTCAGCTCAACTAGTTTACTTTTTGATTGATATCCTGTTTTTAAATCCCAGCCCCGGGCCTCGTAGTATTCTTCCAGCATTGGCTTTAAGTTGTTAACTCTACCTTTAGCGGGTCCCTCGCTGATTGGGACATTAAGAAAACGATGGGATAGTGTGTCATCTTCCTTTGTAAGTCCCTGCCTAACATTAAAAGCTCTCTCAATGGCAATTATTCTTTCACCAGTAATAATTACTTCTTCTGGAGTCATATCTTGGCCCGTGACAGCGTTGAAAAACATTGCTTCGTATTTGGCGTAAATAAGCCCTGTGCGAACAATAAATTTACATACTTCTAATGAATCGGCTATTGCTCTTTGTTCTTCAGACCATTTTATTAGGCGGCCCTTACCTTTAATTCCAAGGGGCTCTACAGCTTCTTCATAACCAAACATTTCTACTGCTTCCTCGGGAGAGAAGAAGGTTTCCGAAGATGGCAGTGCTCTTAAATGACAGCCTCCTCTACTGGCTACAGCATAGCCTAAACCCCAAGCCTGTGCTGTACGAGGATCACTTAATCCTGGGTCTTGGCCTTTAACATGGTTCACTAAAAGCTCAGAACCTTTTCCAACTTTCTTAGCAGCAAAGTAGGCTCCCTCTGCTAACAAAGAGGCAAACTCCCCTTCACGTCTTGCTATACGATTAATTAATGTGATAACTTCTCTGTAATTGCCCCATTCTAAATTTAGACCATCGGTATCCTCTGGGCCAATTATCCCTTTTTGCCAACATTCCATTGCCCAAGCAATAGAACTACCTGTATTTAAAGTATCTAATCCCAACTTGTTACATAAGTTATTCAAATATAAGATGCTCTCTAAATTGCGATTGCCAATTTTCGATCCAAAGCTAGCTAAAGTTACGTATTCTGGACCTTCGCCCACTGTTCCGGCAAACTCCCCTTCATTAATTTCGTAATAATGAGCACAATGAAGAGGACAAGCAAAGCATGCTGCAGGTCTTTTCCAATATTTTTGTAAAGCCTCGGAAGAGATATCCTCCCAGTGTTCAAATTGGGAGTTTTGATAATTTCTTGTTGCTAAGCGTCCCGCTTTTTGATGTGCTGCTAATAATGAGGACGTCCCCACCCTAGAATAGGTCACAGAAGATGGGTCATTTTGCAGAATACTAATTGCTTCTGCAACAATTTTTTCTAATTCTTCCGGGTGTTTGACCTTAACTCCCCCGGTCCCCCTTACAGCCACTGCCTTTATTTTTTTAGAACCCATAACCGTACCCAAACCGCATTTGGCGGCCGCCCGGCTGATATGATGCATGATAGCAGCGGTACGCACTAGATTTTCTCCTGCAGGCCCTATAGATACAACCTGCACATTATTGTCTTTTAATTCTTTTTTAATTGTTTTTTCTGTTTCCCAGGTATCTAATCCCCATAAATGCTTAGCATCTTTAATTTCCACTTGCCCATCATTAATAAATATATATATAGGCTCTTCTGATTGACCAATAAAGATAAGTTGATCAAATCCTGCGTATTTCATTTCAGGGCCAAAGAAACCACCGATATTGGCATCTCCAAAACAGGGTTTTGTTCCATTTGCTACTACTGTTAAAGGAGATACAGCAGTAACTGTCATCCTACCTGATCCAGGAATTAGAGTGCCATTTACAGGTCCAACCCCAAAGATTAGAGGATTATCAGGTCCGAGCGGATCAATATCGGGTTTCACCATTTGATATAAAGTATAAGAGTTTAAACCACGGCCTCCTAAAAAAAGTTCTATACCACGGGGATCAGTTTCTTCAATGATAATCTTTTTTTCAGTTACATCAATAACAGCACGCTGTCCTGCCCAACCATACATTAACATCCCCCCTTAGATTCGGATTCCCTCTGGTGTAGGATTGTGTTTAACAGCTTTTTCATTATCGAACTTTAACTCAAAAGCTGAAAGAATATTCAAACTTTTACGCTGATGGAAATTTACTTCAGCTGTAAATTGTAATGCCCCAGGTTCACAAAATTTAACACAGTTGGGATCACCACCACAAAGGTCGCATTTCACAACTTTTTTTGTTTCTTTGGGGAAACGAAAAGCTCCAACCGGACATGCCATATGACAAAGCTTGCAGCCTATACATAAATCTTCTTTAATTAGTACCCAACCACTATCCGGGTCTTGATATAGAGCTTCTTTTGGACAAGCAGTAATACAAGGAGCATCACTGCACTGCATACAAAGAATTGGTATATTTATGCCCTGTTCTTCATTTTTAACAACATTAATACGAGCCAACGAAGGGCTGCATTGCCCGGTGTGAATTAAAGAGCACGCCATCTCACACATCCGGCAGCCAGTACATTTTGAAGGCTCCACATTAATAAGCATTCTTGACTTCATAGGTCACCTCCACTACTATCGTGAAATATTCTGTTATGTTTTACTATTGGGTGGTTGTTTAATTTTTAATGCCTCGGTGATAATTTTTGAAACTGTACGTGGTTCTAATGTTCTTGGAACAACTACTATTTTTTTGCTTTTCTTATTATCTAATTTTACGTAAGGAGCAATTTCTTCTGGTACTATATACCAGTCAACATCCATAGCAGAAATGGTATTAGGAGTTCCTGTAGAAAACTGATAATTTCTAACCCCTACCTGAACTAATTGGGCTAAAAAATCAGCAGCATCCCATAAATGTCCTGCAACAACTCCTACACTAGAGCCTTCCGGTATTGCTAATACCTTTTTCATGCCTGTAGGTATCGGGAATAATTCCACAGCAATTATTTTCTCTGGGTCAACTTTTTGAGTTAGTTGTTTAAATACAGTTCCCATAGTATACACTACGTAGAGATCATATTTTCCCTCTAGAGCTTCTTCAGTTGTAACAGCACTTACTTGTGCAATTCCTTTCAAAATTCCGCCTACATATCTTTGCAGCATTTCTCTTATTTCTAGTCGGAAGCTTACGGCTGCCACTTTAATTAGACCGTGCATAAACTGATGTCATCCTTTCTTTGGTGTATATTAAAAAAGATAGGCAACCGAAAAATAACTTCGGTCCCTATCTAACCGTTCTCTTATACAATACTATTCGACATTTTTCTTGTTCTTCCTTTATTTTTAAATTTAAAATCTTTTCCCAATGTCGTTTTATTTTCACCTCAAATAAATTAAAAAGTCTTTGATATGGCCTGTTATTTATATTTATTATGTAAATATTATTTGTAAATTATACTTTTATTAGAAAAGCTACTGCGCAGCATAGGTAATTTATTAATCTCTTATTACTTGCACCTGCATTATATAGGTAAAATAACGCTTTATTTACCTGCGTCAATATAACATGGGTAAAAATTACAATATATCTACCTATGTAAATTAACATAGGTAGATAATAGGTAGATATATTGTAAGAAAAGCTAACTGCTGCTTTACTTGATAAATTGACTCATCGCTAAATTATTCCATATAAAAGGGGCTTGCAATTTGCAAGCCCCCCTTTTAAGCAACCATCCCTATAGTCCTACCAAACAACATAACACCTTTGATTTGGAATTACACGGAATTGCTACCTTCATCATCTTAATACTTTTAACCTACTTTCTAACTTAGAACACTTTACTACCGGATGGAACTGTTTTTAAAATGACTTATTTTGCAAATGCCTCATATTTATAATTGAAGGTTTTTAGCAGACTTTGAAGAAATTCTAATTCTAATAGGATAAAAACAATTTTCTTATAGCATATCTGTTAAATGGACGGGGGAGAGATTGAGGTGGAGGAAAAGAGAATTTTACTGGCTAGTTATCAACGTCTTACTGACCAGATAAACAGGGTTATAGACAAAAACCTATTGACAAGGTTTCAGGTTTATAATGAAGCAAGAGAAGCAATTTATGAAATAGTAAAAGAGCAAATGGCTAATAATTTAGTTGACGTTATTGTAGCAGGAAGTAGCAATTATATTTTATTGAAGGACAACTTTCCATCAGTTCCTATAATACCAATTAAAGTATCAGGTCTTGACTTACTTGAGTCATTGAAGAAAGCATGCGCTATAAGTAACTACGTTGCTGTAGTTACTTTTAAAGACTACCTGCCCTGGGATGTCTCTTATTCGGAGTTGTTTAAAAGAAAGGTAAGTTATATATCTTATAATCAACAGGAAAACCTCGGATCAATATTAACGCAATTAAAAAAGGAAGGTTGTGGCTGTGTAATTGGTTCTAGTGTAGTTTGTGACATGGCAGAGGAAGCAGGTTTGAATACGGTATTTATTTACTCTAAGAACAGTTTAGCTAGCGCCCTTCAAAGAGCGGTAGAACTCCAGGAATCTATCCAAAGAGAGCAAGAGAGAAATCAGCAGTTATCTTTAATTATAGATCTTATTCCAAGTGGTATTATTTCTATCAACAAGAATTACCATGTAACATTATATAATGATGCGGCGTCTAAGCTTACTGGAATACCGTTAAACCAGGCTATCGGAAAGAACATTACCGAGGTTTTGCCTAATACTCGGTTGCCTGAAGTACTCAACAAAGCAAAAGCGGAAATGGCCCAACTTCAAAAGATGCCCAACGGTATAACTATTCTTACCAATCGTGCCCCTATTATGGTGAAAGGGAAGGCTAGAGGTGCTGTGGCAACCTTTAACAATATAGACGAAATTTCAAAGGCCGAACGGAAAATCAGGCAAAACCTTTATAACAAAGGTTTTGTTGCGAAAAAAAACCTTCATGATATTGTAGGTTCCTCAGATGTTATAACGGAGGTTAGGGAACTCGCTAAAATATATGCAAGAGAGGATACCACAGTACTTCTTACTGGGGAAACAGGTACAGGTAAAGAAATGTTTGCCCAGGGAATCCATAACTGGAGCAGTCGTAAAACAGAGCCTTTTGTAGCTATTAATTGTTCAGCTCTATCAGAAGAAATTTTAGAGAGTGAACTGTTTGGTTATGATGAGGGAGCTTTTACCGGTGCGCTTAAAGGTGGTAAAATCGGCCTTTTGGAGTTAGGACATAAGGGTACTGTGTTTCTTGATGAAATAGGTACTGTTTCAGAAAAAGTTCAGTCACGCTTATTAAGAGTGCTTGAAGAAAAAGAGATTATGCGTCTTGGAAGCGATAAGGTAATTCCCGTAGACATCCGTGTTATTGCTGCCTCTAATGTATCTTTGGATAAGGAAATAACAAAAGGGAGCTTTAGACAAGACCTTTATTATCGCCTAAATGTAATGAATATTTTTATTCCTCCTCTCCGTGAAAGGAAAGAAGATTTCCCCCAGCTAATACAAGAAATTTTAAAACAGGAAGGCAAGGAACATATGTATGAAACACATCAGCAAAAATTTGAAAATGCTCTACAACTGTTAAAAAATCATAGTTGGCCGGGTAACGCTAGGGAACTTCGAAATGTCATTCAAAGACTGTGCTTAGTTTTTGCTAATAATTTGAACTTAAATATTGCGCTCAATGATTTACCGCTGGAGGGTAAGCTAAATTGTGACTATAAATTGGATCGAAACACTATATATGAAGTTTTACAGAAAACTGGCGGAAATAGACGACGTGCAGCGGAACAGCTAAAGGTTAGCAGAACTACTCTATGGCGGCGAATGAAAGAACTTGAACTATAAAGTTAAAACAGGATGAACAAATGAAACAAAACGAAACATAACTGAAACAATTAATGTTCCAATATTATTTTTGAATTATTTAAACCCTTATAAATTAAGGGTTTTTTTGTCGAAAAAATAATTGGCATAATATTTGCAATAAAATAGATAATTGTGAATATTATATACAATTTTTATTGGGAGGTGTCTATTCAAAAGAACTATTAGTAAGCCAAAATTTCTGGAGGTGTAATAATGAGAAAAGTAAAAGAACCTATCAAGAAACCCTGGATCTGGATTGTGATGATTGCGATCTTAGTACTGGGCGTACCCTGGTATTTTCCCGACAGTGCTGTTAATCCTATTATTTTGGGCTTTCCTCTTTGGGCTTTCGTTTCTGTAATTATGACCGTCGTATTGTCTTGGTATTTAAGTTATCTCTGTATGCATGAATGGAACATTGTCGAAGATGAAGAAGAAGGACAGAACGGGGAGGTGCAGTAGATGAATGATCTTACTTTTTCAGGTTGGAGTGGCGTTACTATTCTTCTGGTTTATGCTCTTTTAATGCTTGGAGTAGGTGTTTGGTCTTATCTTTCAGATAAAAAATCCGGCACCAATATGCAAGAAACCATGTCAGGTTATTATTTAGCGGGCAAGAATTTGGGCTTTGTTGCTTTATTCTTCACTCTCTATGCCACTCAGTATTCCGGTAACACCGTTGTTGGTTATGCTGCTTCGGGTTATCGTATGGGTTATGCTTGGTGGATGAGCGTACCTTATATGATTATTATTATCGGCGGTTATCTCCTTTTTGCACCTCGTCTTTATGCTTTGGCCAAGAGACATGATTTTCTCACCCCAACTGATTGGTTAGAGCATCGCTTTAATTCTAAGGCCGTATCCTTACTGGCTACCGTTTTTATGGTTTGGGGTTTAGGAAACTATCTCTTAGAACAACTTGTAGCTATTGGTCAAGGCGTTCAGGGCCTTACCGCCGGAACCATTCCTTATCAGGTTGCTGTAATTTTCTTTGTAATTGTCATGGTTATTTACGAATGGTTGGGCGGCATGAAAGCTGTTGCTTTTACTGATGTTATTCAGGGTATTTCTCTTCTTGTGGGTCTTACTGCAATGCTTGTTGGCGGTTTTGTACTAACGGGTGGTCATTTTGGCGAAGTAGCAAGTTTTATTGCCACTAATGCTCCTGAAAAAATTGCAGTACCGCCAATGAAGGTTAATAATCAATGGTTTAGTATGCTTATTCTTGTAGGTATTGGTGCTGCAGTTTATCCCCATGCTATTCAGCGAATTTATTCAGCTGAAAGTGAACGTACTTTGAAAAAGTCTCTTTCCCGTATGGCGTGGATGCCTCTTGTAACTACCGGTGTTGTTTTTGCTATCGGTATTATCTCTATCCAAATTTTCCCTGGCCTTGATAAGATGGGGTCAGAACAGCTCGTTGGTCTTTTTGCCAATAAAGTTGCAGGTCTTGGCGGGTTTTATTACTTTATGATGCTTTTGCTTTTTGGTGGTATCGTGGCGGCTGTTGTATCTACTGCTGACTCTGTGCTCTTATCCTTACAGAGTATGGTGTCTAAGGATATTTACGGACGATACATTAATCCCAGCGCGCCAGACACTAAAAAAATTAAAGTTGGCAAGATAGTCGGCCTTATCGTTGTTGCTTTTCTTATCTATATCGCCTGGAATCCCCCGGGAACTCTTTTTGAGATTTTCGTACTGAAGTTTGAAATCCTAATTCAGATTGCCCCTGCATTTATGCTTGGCCTTTACTGGGATCGCCTTTCCAAGTGGCCGGTGTTTATCGGTATGCTCTCTGGTGGCGCCCTGGCAGGTATTATGACTTGGACCGGCCATAAAACGATTGCCGGCTGGTACGGTGGTGTGTTTGGTTTGGTGTTAAACATTACTATTTGTGTTATCGGTAGCTACCTGGTCAGCATGAGTGCTGAGGAACAAATGAAGAACCAAAAGACTAGCGCACTTTAAGTAAATAGGGGGCAGGGTTTCCTGCCCCATTATGCATAATTGGGGTGATAATATGAATATTCCGAAAAAAGTAGATGTTATAGATGTATGCTGTCGTGATGGTTTCCAATTAGAAAAAGAATTTATTACCACCGAAGACAAGATTTCTATTGTGAAGGGCCTTGCCCGATTAGGTTTTAAAAAAATAGAAGCCACTTCTTTTGTGAGCCCTAAGGCCGTCCCCCAGATGCAGGACTCAAAAGAGGTGATTGAAGCTGTAAAGGGTATTGACGGAGTAGTTTTTTCCGCATTAGTACCTAATTTAAAAGGGGCAGAAAGAGCCCTTAGTGCCGGAGTAGGTGAGCTAAATATCGTCTTTAGTGCTTCTGAAACCCATAATATGAAGAATTTACGCATGAGTGTTATAGATTCTTTAAAAAATGTTGAGGAAATCATTGCTCTGGCCGGAAAAACCTCAGTAAATGTCTCTCTGGCCACCAGTTTTGGCTGTCCTTTTGAAGGTAGGGTTTCGGAAAGTAAAGTTATTTCCTTGGCGAAAAAAGTGTTTTCTCTTGGAGCCGGTGGCATTACTTTTGCAGATACTACTGGTATGGCCAATCCTATCCAGGTTTACCGCATGATGAAAGAATTTGTGGAAAAACATCTTGATTTACCGGTGACGCTTCATTTTCACAATACCCGTAATATGGGTCTGGCAAACATTGTTGCTGGTTTGCAGGCGGGAGTAGTTAGTTTTGACGCTTCTCTTGGTGGTCTTGGCGGTTGCCCATTTGTCCCCGACGCTACGGGAAATGTCCCTACAGAGGATGTGGTGCATATGCTTCACGAAATGGGTGTAGAAACCGGCATTGACCTTGATGGTTTAATTGATCTTGGTAAATATCTTGAAAAGTTAATTGGCAGAAAGCTTCCCGGACAAATACTTAAGGCCGGGAAAACCATGGATCTTCATCCCTGCAGCTAAGTTAAGGAGTTGATAAAATGAATAAACCTTTAGAAGGACTAAGAGTCGTAGAAATGGGAACATTGATTGCCGGGCCTTTTTGTGGTCGGCTGCTGGCGGATTTTGGTGCAGAAGTGATAAAAATTGAATCACCAAAAGAAGGTGATCCCTTAAGGGTTTGGGGTGAGGTAGTTAAAGAAAACCGCTCTCTTTGGTGGACTGCACAGGCAAGAAATAAGAAATGTGTTACCCTAAATTTAAGAGAGAAAGAGGGCCAGGAATTGGCCAAAAGGCTTATTAGCGAAGCGGACATCTTAATTGAAAACTTTCGACCCGGACGGATGGAAGACTGGGGTCTTGGTTATGAAGATCTTAAAAAAGTTAATCCCAGCCTTATTATGGTGCGAATTTCCGGATTTGGCCAAGACGGGCCATATAAAGATAAAGTAGGTTTTGGAGCAATTGGTGAAGCCATGGGTGGTTTGCGTCATCTTACCGGCTATCCTGACCGGCCACCTACCCGGGTGGGTATCTCTATTGGCGATTCTTTAGCCAGTCTTTTTGGAGCTTTGGGTGCAATGATGGCGGTTTATAATCGCGATATTAACGGCGGTAGTGGGCAATATATTGACGTTGCTCTCTATGAGGTAGTGTTTGCATTAATGGAAGGACAGCTTATGGAATTTTACAGAACCGGAGCAATAAAGGAGCGTGCCGGTACAAAACTGCCGAAAATTGCTCCTTCGAATGCCTATGATACTAAAGATGGCAAGCATATTATTATTGGTGCGAATAACGATAATATCTTCCTCCGGCTTTGTAAACTGATGGATAAGCCTGAAATGGCAGACAATACCCGGTATGCCACCCATATTGCTCGGGGTGAAGTACAGGATGAACTTGATGAAATGGTAAATGACTGGACCAAAGGCTTTACTTTATCAGAGCTTGATAAAATGCTTAACGAAAGTTCTATTCCTGCCGGTCCCATTTATTCTATGAAAGAAATCTCTGAAGACCCCCATTATCAGGCACGGGATATGCTTCTTGATGCAGTGGATGAAATTTGGGGTGAAATTAAGCAACCGGGCATTGTGCCTAAATTAAGTGAAACTCCAGGCTCTGTAGATTGGGTTGGTCCGGCACTAGGTGAGCATAACGAAGAAGTTTATTTAAAAGTAGCCGGACTTACTGAAGAGGAATACCGGGACTTTAAGGTGAAAGGAATTATTTAGATGAAACGGTTCAACCGGAATGTTCAGGTGGTTTGCTGGGTCTCGTTTCTTTCGATTTTAGGATACGGGGCCCAGCGGGCCGTCCTTTCATGGCATTTAAAAAGTTTATCTATCGACGCCGCCACGGTAGGCCTTTTTATTTCCTTTTTTGGTTTGCCTCGAGCAGTAATGAATATTGCCGGCGGTTTTTTTACTGATCGTTTTTCCCGGAGGTCAAACTTAGTAGTAGGTACGCTTCTTTATGCCCTTTTGGGATATGGTCTTCTGGCATTTTTAGAAAGCGGTCTCGGCATTGCTTTATCTCGGGCCTTAATCGGCATGGGCCTTGCCTGGGCCACAACTGCTGCTATGACTATTCTTTCTGATTATACTGATGTGTCAAGCAGAGGTACGGTGTTTGGTATTCAAAAAGGTTTTTTCTGGGTGGGAATTACTCTTTCCGGTTTGATTGCAGCTTTTCTGTATAATTTGATTGGTTTTCAGGCGGAGATGTTAATTTTTGCAGGTATTGGTCTTTTCAGTGCTTATATTTCTTTTAAATTTCTTGATAAAAAAACCCCCAAGGAAACGGAAGTGAAAAAAAGCCTTGCTCTTGCTAAAGATTGGCTGCTAGTGGTTAAACTCTCTATGACTGACGCTAAATTCCTGGCACTTGGCTTTGCTGGATTTTTAGCAAAAATTATTGAAGATGGCATAGTGGTGGTGATGCTACCTCTTTTCTTTTCCGAAAGCGCTTTAGACGCTGGCCTATATATAACTTTTTTTACTTTGAGTTTTGCTATTTTTCAGCCTCTTGGCGGTATCTTGTCTGATAAATTGGGGCGTAAGAACATTATTCTTACAGGTAATCTGATTTCCCTTTTGGGTTTACTTTTGCTTTGGCCAGGCTTCATGACTGTTGCTTCTTTTTTAATGGGTGCAGGAATTGGCATATTATCCCCTGCTGCTGAAGCATTTTCTGGTGATTTGGCCCCCAAAGGATTATCGGGAAGTGTACTTGGGTACTGGCGCTTTGAACGGGACTTGGGTTCTTTTTTTGGACCACTTTTATTGCCACCGGCCGCGCTTCTATTTGGTAAGGAAGTTGTATTAATATTGGTGGCTTTGGCTATTATTCTTTCTTTAGTTCTGTCTATAAAAAACTTACCGAGAAAAGAGGAATTAAATGTTTAAAAAAATACATCATATCGCTTATTTGGTTCGGGACTTGGATAAAGCAACAGTTCTTTATGAAAATGCTTTTGGGGTCAAGGTTTACGGGAAACAGGCATTCCCGCCTCGGGGAATTGAAGTTGCTTTCTTTAATGTAGGAGATATTCTTTTTGAACTTATTATGCCGGTAGAAAAGGGTACCCGTGCCTATAACTATTTAGAAGAGCATGGCGAGGGCTTTTTCCACATCGCTTTTGAGGTGGATAGTATTGAAGAGCATCTTGAGATGGCAAGAGCTGCCGGGGCTGAACCGATGCATGATAAGCCTATTTCCGGTGTTGATTGGGACGTGGCTTGGCTTAAAAGAGAAGGGTTATTTGGGGTATTTAGCCAATTTGTGAAAAAAAAGGAGGGGTAAGAATGGAAATGACGTTAGCAGAAAAAATCCTTGCCCGAACTTCCGGAAAAAGCTTTGTTAAAGCAGGGGATATCGTTTTTTGCAAGCCTGATGTTACCATGATTCATGATCTTTTGGGACCAGTAATTTTTGCTGACGATTTTAGAGAATTAGGCGGAAAAATTAAATACCCTGAGCGGGTAGTAGTAATTGCTGATCACTCAGCCCCGCCTGCTACAGTGGATCAAGCAAATGTGGTAAAAAAAACCCGCGATTGGGCATGGGAAAATAATGTCGGTGAATTTTATCAGTTTAAAGGAGCATGTCACCAGCTTTTAGTAGATGGAGGGCATATTACGCCGGGAAATTTAGTCGTAGGTACGGATTCCCATACCTGTACTGCCGGCGCTCTCGGATCATTCGGTACTGGTATTGGTTCTACGGAAATGCTAGGGGTGCTCTTAACCGGTGAAATTTGGCTTCGAGTGCCGGAAAGCATTCTTGTTAATTGGGTGGGTAAACTTCCCCTTGGGGTTATGGCGAAAGATGCTGCCTTAGAAACCATCGGTAAGGTTGGTCATGGCGGCGCTACTTATATGGCCGTGGAATTTGGCGGCTCTTTAATTAGCAACTTACCTCTTGATGAACGCTTGGTTTTTGCCAATATGGCAGTAGAGATGGGAGCAAAGACCGGTATAATAAAGCCTGATAAGAAAGTGCGGGACTATTTAGATTCTATTGGCAAAAATGCCGGTGAGTATTTTATAAGTGATGACAATGCAACCTATAGAGAAGTCTTGGAATTTGATGCCACTAAGTTAACGCCACGCCTTGCCGCGCCCCATGAGGTGGATAATGTGTTCCCGGTAACTGATTATGAAAGGCAAGTGCTTGATCAGTGTTATATTGGCAGCTGTACCGGCGGCCGTTTGACGGACTTCGCATCTGCAGCAAAGATATTAAAGGGAAGAAAGGTAAGCAAAAAAGTGCGTTGTTTGGTAGTACCTGCTTCAGAGAAAGTTTGGCGGGAGGCAAGTAAATTGGGCTATCTTGATATTTTAGCAGAAGCAGGTTGTGTTATTTCTGCTCCCGCTTGCGGGGCCTGCGGCGGTTTTACCAATGGCGTTTTAGGTGATGGAGAAAGATGTATTTCTTCTTCAAACAGAAACTTTATCGGTCGCATGGGTAGTAAAAAGGCAGAAGTTTTCCTTGCATCCCCCATGACTGTTGCGGCGTCTGCCATTGCCGGCATGATTACCGATCCCAGGAAATTTTTATAGGAGGTATCAAATGAAAACGATAAGTGGAAAAGCGCTAAAATATGGAGACAATATCAACACTGATATTATTTCTCCCGGAGCCTATCTGCAGCTTTCTATTGAAAAGCAGGCAGAACATGCTATGGAGGGATTTGACGAGGACTTTATAACTAAGGTAAAGTTCCTTGACATTATGGTAGTTGGTGAAAATTTCGGTTCCGGCTCCAGTCGTGAAACTGCTCCTTTGGTGCTAAAAGCTAATAATGTTAAGGCTATTGTTGCTAAAAGTTTTGCGCGTATATTTTATAGAAATGCAATTAATATTGGACTCCCGGTGGTAGAGTTAGACACATCCTTCATTGATGAAGGGGATGAACTAGTAGTTGATGTGTTAACTGGAAAAGTAGAAAACCTTACTAAAGTGAAGGAGTACCAAGGGGTGGGTATTCCTTCTCATGTACTTAAGATAATCGAAGATGGCGGTCTCAAAGCATATCTTAAGAATATTGCCAAACAATAAAACAACGGGAGCGATGAGGCCATAGCGGGAATTGGCTAGTTTGGAGGGAATAGCATTCGCATTCGGGATCAGGTTTATATAATTTTATAACTCCTATCTTCTTTTGAAATTCTATAATAATTTCCCATGCCTCCCTTTCTCTCCATCTGAAATAATATAGATATTGTGGACTCAGCAGAAAAATTCAGTCATTTCCTATTTCTCTGTCTAATATTTCTTGATACTCATATTCTTTAGATTTTTCTATCTGTTATTGTGTATTCATAAAACTCAAGTAATATAATACAGCTTTTGCTTTATCCTCTAAAAACACCTTAAGCATATTACCTAAATCAATTAAATTTCTCGTTTCCAATTAATATGCATAGTTGTGGGGTCAGGCTCACTATTAAACTATATATAGTTTAATAGTGAGCCTGACCCCAATGTTTTTCCTTTTTAAATTTGAAATCTTTTCCCAACTTTGATATGGCCTGTTGTTTATATTGTTATTATGTAAATATTATTTGTAAATTATACTTAGTAACCGTCAACGTCTGATTATTACACCCAAAGAGGTTTTTCCCATAATTCTAAACTTGTACCTAAACCCTTCGCCAGAGCATTTTCATAAATTCTTTTAGCTACTGTGATATCCTCCAAAGCCATACCAATTGAATTGAAGTAGATAAACTCATTTTCATTTTCTCGTCCATTTTTGTTGCCTGTAACGATTTCCCCTAGCTCCGCATAGATATCACTATCTTCTAGAAGTCCCTCAGCAAACATAATTGCCGGTGTGGGCGTTCCGCGGTGCTTGACCTGGTACCAATCATCAACGACTAACTTACTAGCCATTTTTACAACAGCATACTCTGACTCATATCCACCCACATGGGAGTAAAAACAGCCATTATCTATCCATTCCGCCTTTATTACAGGCTCTTTAGCAGTGGTAGCTGTTACAATTACATCTGCACCTTCAACAGCTTCTCTACCGCTAGCAACCGGCTGCACATCAATACCAAGAAATTCAGTTACTTCCTTAGCAAAAGTCTTAGCACGCTCTGATGATAAGTCATAAACCTTAACTTTTGATAATTTTGGCAAAGATTCTTTTAATGCCATTAACTGGGTTCTGTTTTGAGTTCCTGCTCCTATTATCCCTGCTATCTGTGAATCAGGTCGGGCCAAATATTTTGCTGCAACTCCAGTAACCCCCCCTGTCCGCATAGCACTAATTATTGTTCCATCCAAAACAGCAACTGGGAAATATGTTTCCGGGTCATTTAAAATAATTAAAGCAGACGCCCGTGGCAATCCATATTTATGGGGATTTTGAGGTGCACTGCCTATCCATTTTATCCCGGACATATTGATATTTCCACCGACATACCCAGGCATAGCATTTATTCTACCTTTTGTTTCCTCACTATGGGCGTCGCCCCAACGAAGAGCAGTTTTAGCTGGCAAAACATAATCTTTATTATGATGGACCTTAAATACATTTTCTAAATCCTCTATTACCCCAGCCATTTCCAATATTCCAGCTGCCAGTACTTCTTTTTGACTTAAATACAATAATTCATGTCGAGACAAAGTCTTCCTCCCCCTAACTTACAAAGTTTTTTAGTTCACCAATACTGAGATTGGCAATTCCCATTCTTTCCAATGTCCTTCCATCTTGACGATAATCTTTGTTATGTAAAATATTAGCTAAATCAATGATATGGTCAATAGTCGGCGTTGGAATACCAACCATTTTTCCCAGTTCTGAAATAGGTACCAAGCTCATGGGAACGTCTTCTGATATATACCGGGTATCTAATGAGCCTGGAGCTTTTATACCCGAATAAACTTTATTTGATTGAATTGCCGAATAAATATCATTGCCTTCTACTTCGTAAACCTCCCGAAGCCACTCCAAAGTTGATTTAGTAAAAACACCTAGTCCTTTAGCTACCATTATTCTTTCTTCGTCAATTTTTTCCAATACTTTTGCAATAGCTGGGGTAATTCCTTCATGGTAATATTCAAAATTACCCTGAGTGGCTTCTATCCTTCCAGAATTCAAGATGCAAGGAGTAGGATGAAATATAGCTCCAATGTTAAATAAACTTGTTTCCAAAACATTTGGGACAGCTACAAATTCAGGGAAAACAGTTCTTAATTTACTCTCGACCAAAGGATTATAATTTCCGGGTAAAGCAGCAAATGTTACTCTCTTTTTAATGCCATAGATAGTTGCTTCTGCCGGCCCTGTCCGACGGCTAGCATAGATTAAAGTCTGGGCTTCAGCAATAATAGGCTCAAAGTTAGGACGTAGAGCTTGAATAGCTTTTCTAAATTCTAAAGCCCCACCGGTTCGCCCTGGGTGCAGTACAACAACCTGATAAGAATGCATAAATAAAGCCATCTGCTGGGCAATATCCAGATGAGCATAAGCAGGTGTTACTACCATTACTAATTCCGCGTCCTTTATTACTTCATCTATATTAGTACTTACTGTTTCTAATACTGCCTTTCCTTCTCCGCCGGCACCCTTGAGATAGATTACTCCTTCCTTTTGAATACCTGCCAATACCTCAGGAAATTTATCATATAAAGAAACGGCATGACCCTTTAAAACCATGTGGGCTGCCATAGCCACTCCACCATTACCGGCTCCTAAAACAGCTATTTTCAATTAGACCACCTCCTGGGAAATAGGTTTTTGCCTTTTAATAGTGAATTGTATTACACTGACTACCGCAATAATTCCCAATCCTAGTAAATCTGTTTTAATATCAGGTTTAATTAAAACAATAGCAGCTATAAATAAGAGTACCTGCTGTAGTTTACCGATCCTTCCAAAAAGATAACTTTCTAAGCTGGCACTTAAAGCAAAAACTCCAATCACTGAAGTAACTAAAACACTTAATATTTTTATAGGTGTTGTATCAATCAGTAATAAACTAGGAGATAAAGCAAAGATAAAAGGTAACAAGAAAGCCGTTAAACAAAGTTTTAAACCAACTAAGGATGTCTTGATAGCATCAGCCTTAGCAATAGATGCCGCTAAATAGGAACTAAGGGCAACTGGTGGTGTAACTGCGGCAAAACATCCATAATAGAAAATAAATAAATGAGCTGCTACAATTGGTATTCCCATTTTAACTAGAGCTGGCGCTACCATTGTACCTAAGATAATATATAATGCCGTGGTGGGCATACCCATACTCATAAATATTGAAGCCAGCATAGTTAAAACTAACGCTAGATATATATTTCCAGCCGATAAGTTAATAATTAAATCTGCAAATTTAAGCCCTAAACCGGTTAATGTTACTGTTCCAACTATTAATCCTGCAACAGCACAGGCAGCAATTACACTTAGGGAAGCTCTTGCCCCGTTATCTAAAGCATCAATAAGCTTACTTAGGTTGAGCCTGGTTTCTTTTCTAAAAGTGCTGGTAATTATAGCAATCATCACCGCTGCAAATGAAGCTTTAATTGGTGAAAAGCCTATTAAAAGCATGTAAACTATACTCAAAGGCGCTAGAAGTAAAAAACCACCTTTTTTTAAGGTCTCCCAGAATCTTGGCAACTGTTCTCTACTCATACCTACTAAACCCAATTTAGCTGCTTCTAGATCAACCATAATAAAAATGGATAGATAATAAAGAATAGCAGGAATTGCTGCATGGATAATTAACTTACCATAGGGGATTCCTGTCATTTCTGCCATGATAAAGGCAGCAGCACCCATGATGGGCGGCATTATCTGTCCTCCAGATGAAGCTGCTGCTTCTACGCCACCTGCAAATTCAGGCTTATAGCCGACACTTTTCATAAGGGGGATTGTAAAAGTACCCGTCCCTGCAACATTGGCAAAGGAACTGCCAGAGATCATACCCATTAGACCACTACCTAGAACTGCTGCTTTGGCAGGGCCACCTCGATATTTGCCCGTGACCGAAAAGGATAAATCAATAAAGGCTTGAGCTCCACCTGTTACTCCTAAAAATGAACCCAATAAAACAAAAATAAAGACAAATGTTGCAGTTACATAAATAGCTATACCGAAAATGCCCTCTCCAGTTAGGTACATATGTTCAATAATGCGCATTAGGTCATATCCTTTATGTCCTATACCACCAGGCAGGTAATTACCATACATTGCATAAGCGAGGAAAATTAAAGATACGTTGACTAGGGTCCATCCCATAGTCCTGCGGGTGGCCTCCAAAATGAGGAGGATACAAATACCACCAAATAACGTATCCAAAGAATTAGGATCACCCATGCGGTAAATAATCTTTTGGTAATCCACAACAATATATAAAGTAACAACAGCACCTAAAACTGCAAAAACTGCATCATACCATGGAAATTTTTCCTTTCCCTTAGAACGGGCTGGAAAGATAATAAATGTCAAAACCAAAGCAAAGGCTAAATGGATTGCTTTAAGCTGGGCTGTAGGAAGCATATAAATTCCTGCCGACCATAGATGGAAAAGTGACATGCAAACTGCAATTACAGTAGTCATTTTAGCTAACCAGCCAGTTAGATTTCGTTTATTATCAAATTGTTCATTAATTTTTTTTAATTGTTCTTCAGGTGATAATATCTGCTTAGTTTTTTTCTTGAAAAACATTAATTTCCCCCCTAAGTTTCCAGATAATAAAGGGTTTTTCGTCCGCATAAATCTTTAAGACATTGGAATCATTCATAAATCTTGTTAGGTCTATTTCTTCTTCATTTAAAATTAAATGAGGTCTGGCTATATAACTAATTCTAAAATATAGAGCCTCTAGGGAACGGTTAATATTCTCCATAATCATATAGTTGTTTTCAAATCTAACAGGATAGTCCAAGTTGGAAGGCATACCCCAACCTAGATCCTGCAAAACTGTCTTGGTAACTTCCAAATTTCTATCCTCTTTTATCCGGTAATACTCATATACCGGCGTCAATTGTACAGAATGATAGATTAATGTAGCAAACCGATAGTCATCCTGGACCCTTTGCTGAAATATTGTCTTATTCTCTTGCACATCCTCAATTTTAAAGATAAGGACAGGCCTGACGAGAAAACCAATCAATGCACTTATTAATAGAAAAGATATTAGAATTTTTTTCATTGGCCTTTCCCCTTTTTAAAGCTGGTAGTGGTAACAATAAATAAACTAATAAACTGAATAGACATCTCTGATGAGATGTCTATTCAACACCATAACCTTACTTAATTAAACCTTTTTCTTTATAATATTTTTCTGCTCCAGGATGTAAGGGAATAGACATTCCTTTTAATGCACTCTCCAAAGAGACGTTTTTACCTTGTGCATGGGCACCGGCAATTTCATCAAGATGTTCAAATAAAGCTTTAGTTATTTCATATACTTCTTCAGCATTAATGTCTTTATGAGTAACCAATAATGCAGGACTGGCTGCTGTCACTATATCTTTATTAACACCTTTATATGTTCCTTCTGGAATAGTCACTTCTGTTAAATACGAGTATTTATCCAGCACGTTTTTCATAGCAATACTATCCACTGCTAATAAATTAATATCTAGGCTAGCTGATGCATCAACAACCGCGGAAGTAGGAATACCGGAACCAACAATAGCACAATCTATCAAACGGTCTTTTAAAGCAGTCACTGCTTCCCCGAAGTTTAAATACTGGGGCTTAATATCTTCATAGGTAATACCATGGGCTTCCAAAAGAAGATTAGCAGTACGTTCAGTTCCGCTGCCGGGGGCTCCTACTGCTACTTTTTTACCTTTCAGGTCACTTACGCTAGTCATTCCAGAGTTTTTCAGAACGACAAATTGGAATGTTTCTGGGTATAATGCAGTAATACCTCTAATATTATCAACAGGCTTTTCAAACGGCTCCTCCCCTTCAAAACCGCCTAAACAGGTATTTGCTGCTCCTAAAATAAAATCTACTTTCATATCTGCTATCATTTTTAGGTTGGCAACAGAAGCGCCAGTTGATTCTGCTGTAGCTTCAATTCCTGGTACATATTTAGTAATAATTGCTGTAATTGCTGCACCAATGGGATAATAGGTTCCAGCTGTGCCACCTGTAGCCAAAGAGAGTTTTTTAATACTGGGAGCCTCTTTATTATCCGCTTGTTTTTCCGGTGCTTTTTGTCCACCACATCCTGCTACAAAAGTTAAGGCAAAAAAGATAAGAACTAATAAAGCCACTAATTTTGTCCTTCTCATAGATCTTCCTCCTCCTAATTTATAAATCTTATAACGTTTTAATATTAATGCAAAAAACATGCCATAAGCTAGGCATTAGAAAACCCCGTTAAATTAGCGGGGTAAAGATCTTAATTGCAAAAATTGCCTTTTAGAGCTACTTGTCCCCCTGCAATTTTTGCAGTAAGGGAAATTTTTTCAATTATAGTTCATATTCACTTATTTTATAGCGAAGTCCCCGTTCACTAATCCCAAGAATTTCCGCCGTTTTTTTCCTATTGCCTTGTTGTACTTCTAAAGTTTTTTTAATAATTTTCTTTTCAGCCTCTTTTAAATTCTCTCCAATATAAATCGCTATAAAATCATTAGCTTCATTTGCAAATAGATGCTCTTGTTCTCTCATCTTAAAAGGAAGGTCTTGATGGTTAATTTTAGTTTCAGTACTTAAAGCTACAGTTCTTTCAATAATATTTTCCAATTCCCTCACGTTACCTTTGAATTCATATCCCTCCAGAATTTTTAAGGCCATAGGCTCAATTCCACAAATGTTCTTATCAAAAGCTGTACTATATTTATTTATAAACTTATTTATCAGAAGAGGGATATCTTCCTTTCTTTCTCTTAATGGAGGTATTCTGATAGGTATAACGTTAAGACGGTAAAATAAATCCTCACGGAAATTTCCTTTTTCTACTTCACCTTCTAAATCTTTATTTGTAGCTGCAATCACCCGAACATCAATATCCCGTTTTTTATTTGAACCCAAAGGAGTTATCTCCTTATTTTGTAACACTCTCAACAATTTTGCCTGTAGTGAATAATCCATATCACCTATTTCATCAAGAAAAATTGTACCCTTATGGGCTAGTTCAAATTTTCCTAGCTTATTAGCTACTGCTCCGGTAAAAGCCCCTTTTTCATACCCAAAAAGTTCGCTTTCTAGTAAATTTGCAGGTATTGCCGCACAATTAACAACTTCAAAATGGCTATGTCCCCTTTTGCCTAAATAGTGAATAGCCCGAGCCACCAATTCTTTACCCGTACCACTCTCCCCAGTAATTAAAATATTTGAATAGATATCTTTTACTTTCTCAATTATTTCAAAGACCCTTATTATTGCTTCTGATTTCCCAATTATATTTCCTAAACCATACTTTTCCTTTACTTCTTGATTTAAGTACCTGACTTCTTCACTTAATTTCTGAAACTCACATGCTTTGGCTAATAAAATTTTCAACTCTTCAATATTTAGAGGTTTTGTTAAATAATAATAAGCACCCTCTTTGATGGCATCAATTGTAGATTTAATACTGCCATAGGCAGTCATAATTATTACAGGGATATGATAATATAATTTCTTAATATCTTTCAAAACTACCAAACCATTATGTTTATTGAGTTTTAAGTCTAATAATACAACATTTATTTCATTACTGGCTAACAAGGAAAGCGCTTTTTCTGGATTAGTTGCTGTCAACACTTCATACTCATCCTCTAGGGCAAACTCCATCGAGGTACATATTGCAATTTCATCATCTATAATTAAAACTTTATCCAATATCTTTTCTCCTTCCTTTATTAAAGGGTAAAAATAGATAAACTGTTGTACCTTCCTTTTCTTTACTAAAAATCGATATATCCCCACCATGCTCCTTTATTAGCTGGTAGCAAATTGATAAACCTAAGCCTGAGCCATCCTCTTTTAGGGTAAAAAAGGGATCTGTTACTTTATTAAGATATGTTTTAGGAATACCACAACCATTATCGGTTACTTCTATGGTGCATCCTTTTTCATTCTCATGAATAGCAATTTTCAAAAATCCTTCCTTTTGAAAGGCCTGTATACTATTTAAAATTAAATTAATGAGTATTTGTTTAAGCTGCTGTTTATCTGCAAAAACCAAGGCATCTTCATCTGCTTCAATAACTAGATTTATATTTCTCTCTTTTAATTTTTTATTAAACAAAACTAAAAGTTCATTTAATAAAGTTTTTATTTTAAACTCTGCTTTTTCTGAAGGTCGAGGCTTTGCATATTCTAATAGGTGCGTTACCAGTTGATTTAGCCTGTCTAATTCAGCAGGAACATACTGAATAAGTTTATGTTGAAATCTCTTATTCTCAATTTTATTTGGGATTAGATCTATAAATGTTTTTATGGCCATTAAAGGATTTCTTATTTCATGGGCAATAACTGCTACTAACTGCCCTAAAGACTGCATCTTGTCTTTGCGAATTAAATTCTCCTGCAATTTTTTCTCCTGAGTTATATCCCTAAAACTTATAATTGCTCCACTTGCCTCTTCTCCCGGATCTTTTAAAGGATAAATACTATATTTTATAATGACTTCTTCTTCGTTTATCTCTACACTTTTCTCATTGTTAATATGAGGTTTCCCTTCTTTTAATGCCTGAATAACATATTTTTCTTCTATAAACTTTTTTATTGATGTTTTAGAATAATGGAGTCCCTCCATTTCTGATATTTCATCAAAAAACTGCAAGGTATTTTTAGCTTTGTTATTTATAAAGCTAATCATCCCATTTTTTTCAATGGTAATAACACCGCTGATAATGCTGTCTAATATTTGCTCTTTTAGATGGTGCTCTTTCAGTATTTTTAAATTCTGTTGCTTTAGTGTTTCATTGGCCTCAGCTAATTCTAAAGTACGTTTTTTTATTTCCTTTTTTAGTAGTTGATTACCCCGTAAAACAATTAAAAAGATTACAAAGATTATAAAAAGTCCACCAATAATTTTATAGACTATGTCCTGCCATATTTCTTTAGGAGTTTGTATGATTTCTCCAAACCACTTATTATAGATTTTTTCATAGGTACCATTAGCTTTAATCCCTTTTAACCCCTCATTAAACAATGCTAGCAATTTCTGCTCATCCTTTTTGAAAGCAAAAGAATACTTAACAGGTTCAATAGGTACACCTACTAATTTAATAAAATTTGTTTGTTTCCATTTTTGCAAAGTATATAAGCCCACCGTTCTATTTCCTACAAAAGCATCAATTCTACCCATCATCAAAAGCAAAATTCCTTGCTGCTGATTATCCACGTAGACCAGTGCATCTTTATCTATATACTTTAACAAAGATCCAGGAATATTTCCTTTCTGCACAGCTACCCTAGCTGAAGCTAAGTCCTCCAAATTTACAATGTAATTATTATCCTGCCTGATAAATATTCCTTCAGAGATAGTTAAATAAGGCTCTGAATAATTATAAAGATCGGAAAAACTATTCGATTGGTTCATCCCCAAAATTACCACTATCTCCCCTTTATCCATTGACGAAGGAATTAGATACCAGGGCATAGGGTGCAGTTCCAGGTCAAGCCCCAATTCAATGGCTATAGATTGGATTATATCCACACTAAATCCTTTGTATATCCCATTATCATTTACATACATATAAGGAGGCAAGTGGTTATCACCTCCTACTTTAATAGAGTGGGGTATGATAGGTTCAGCAGATAGCGGAGAAAGAAAGTAATGGAATAATAATAAGTATATTAAAAAAAGCATACTGACATTTTTGATTTTCATATCATCATCCATTTTCTAGTTTATTTTAGTTATTTAAATATTCTCTAAAATAAAGAATCATCCTGCTACTTTCCCTGCAAATTACTACAACAGTAAAGTTTATATTTTTTAAAGTAAAGAAAACGTGTAAAGAGTCGGCATGAGCCGACTCTTTTATATATAAACTAACCGTTTTTGTCTCCTAAGGTATTGTCTATGACTCTTTATAAATTTTCTTATTATTTCCCTCGATGAATTTATACAAAATTATCTTGGCAGGATGTGGCCAATCAGAAGACAGTCAGGTCAGCAGTGAAAAACAGCTTGAGACGCCACAAATTGAACTGGACACCCGCAAGTACAATCTAGAAAAATACCTGCAGATTAAGCTAGGCAATACCTACGAGGAAGTAGAGGCCATTCTGGGAGCACCGGGCGAAGCCATGGTGGATAATGACAGGCTTAAACAGTATCAGTGGACAAACGAGGATAATAGCAATATCAGTGTTGCCTTTTTTGACAAGAAAGCGACAGGCAAAAGTCAGGCTCATCTGGGTTCCTTTTTATCAGGCAAAAATACTGTAACCCTGAATAAGTTCGAAAAGCTTAAAGAAGGAATGACTTTACAGGAAGTCACCGATATTCTGGGCTCTGGAACAGAGACAATGCTAATCGATGAAGACGGAAAAGAAAAGGTTATGATGGGTTGGTATAACAGCGACGGAAGCGGTATCAGCGTTACACTTTTCGACGGTAAGATTATTGATACAAAGAAAATAATGCTGAAGTAATTATTCTAAGGAGTGTTTTGAACTATGAAAAAAAGAATTAGTGTCCTGATACCCGACAAGATGGTCATTGGCAAACCATACTTCAAATAGGGGGCATTATTTATGAAAAGTAACCCTCATCAGGAATCCCAAGCGGATAAGTTGGCCACCACAGTACAGCAGGTTGGAGTGGGAGGCGGTTTTTACCGCCTCTTTAAAACCCTTGGGTTTTCCGCATTACTGATTGCATTAGCTTTGTTTTTCATCTACATAGAGATTCCCTGGTATGTAGGGGGAGGCATGATTTTTATTGCAATAGGCATAATAGTCCTCGACGTCCTTCGCCTAAAAAGAACTGCAAGGGTTAATCTAAATACGCCTAACGAGCCTGTCCCCGTGAGTATCGAACTTGAACCGGGAGAAATCCTGGAATATTCCATTCCTGCCGTGATGCAGTATGGGAAAGCCCGTAGCTTTGAGGTCCTAGGTACAGGTAAAGTGCTGACCCCTGAGAATGCCCTGATTATTACTAACAAGGCGGTATGGGCCTTGACCATACCTTTGCCATTTACCTATGCTATTTCCCTAGCAAGGACAGACGGAAAAAAGTTCAGCTATTCCGTCCGATTGAAAGAAGACTACCTACGGGCCAAGGAAATATTCAAAATTCCCTAGGGGACACCAATTTCAAGCTACTCCATGTTATTTAATTATGATCGAAGGAGGTATTTGACATGAAAAAGAAGGCCCGGAGAGTACTATTTGCGACCTGTTGGGGATTTATTTTTGTCCTATTGTGCGCTGTGAATGTAGCTGCTGCGGTTTCTCCGGCGGAAGGGCTTACTCCACAAATAAGGATTCAAATTCCCCAACCAGTATTTATTAGTGCTCCCTCTGGATTAACGTCTGTATCTAATATTGCAGGTAAAGTTACTCTAACCTGGAAAGATAACTCCACAAATGAAACTCGATTTATGATAGAGCGCAGGATGGAAAATGGATCATATTCTACTGTTTCTTTTGCAGCAGCAAATGAAGAAAGCTTTATTGATAGCGAAGCCAGCATGTATCCTATTTTTCCCGGTGAAAAATATTTTTATCGGATTAAAGCCTTAAATGATTCAGTAGAATCACCCTATTCCAATGAGGTCTTTGTTACCGTGAAAAAATATGGACCGCCTACTCCACCCACTATGTTTAAGGCTGAAATATTGAACTCGATTATGGGAGATCCTGTTCAGCTCACTTGGAATGAAAATTCTAGTGATGAAACAAAGTTCGTAGTACAAAGACAGAAAAAAGGCTATGGATTTGAGATCATTAAGGAGTTACCCCCCGATACTACAAAATATCTGGATACTTCCACTTTGCAAAAAGACATAGAATATACATACCGTGTTGAGGTGTTTAACAATTTCGGATCGGCATATTCTAATTACAGCAGCGTAGTTCTGCCATCAGATGCCCCTAGTACACCCCAATATTTTACGGCTGTTGCCCAAGGACCGAAAAGTATCAAACTCATGTGGACAGATACCTCAGATAATGAAGATGGCTTCTGGGTCAGCCGGAAAACCGCTTATGGTTCATATGCTCCCAGCACTAATCCAGATTTTAACTTAGAGCCAAACACTACCGTCGGAAAGCCTCGGATGTGAGGTGAATTGGAATCAGGAGCTGCAGGAGGCCACTTTAACCTATTCAGGCCAGTAGAGTCCCTCTATTCTCTTGCGCTAAATTATTCCATATAAAGGGGCTTGCAAAATTGCAAGCCCCTTTTTAAGCAACCATCCCTATAGTCTTACCAAACAACATAACACCTTTGATTTGGAATTACACGGAATTGTTACCTTCATCATCTTAATACTTTTAACCTACTTTCTAGCTGAGAACACTTTACTACCGGATGGAACTGTTTAACTAAAAACATACATTCCTTGCAATAATCTTGATAAAAAACACTTTCTTTTCAACTATCTGGGTAAACAAAAAACACTATCCACATAAGACTGGTAAAACACTTGCAAACAACCTTGAACATAATCGGTCTCGCAATTGCATTTGAACCTTAGTCACTATATAGGGATGGTGCTTAAATAGATATTACCATATATATTTACCCTTTGCAAGTAAACAAAGCACTTAATAAATTAGTAAATAGTGGGTAAAATGCTATTCAATAAATCCGTTAAGTAGTTTTGAGGCAGTAGCTAAGAAATGCTTGCATTTTATCATAGCTTCTTTATCTTCATGTAGTTTGTTTCTTCCTTCCATAGTTGTGAGGTCATAGGAAATGAGTTCTCTACAGTTTAAGGAACCTATTTCTTTGGAAAAATCCTCTTGTAAAGCCAAGGATTTACCCCTAATATTAGCGTATAATTCTGTTTCCTGGGTATTCTGCCTGTTAAAATGTATCCCCATTGCCATGATTGCCCCAGAAACAGCCCCACAGGTAAATCCCCTACCACCTATACCGCCTCCAAATCCTGAAGCTGCAGAACTTAGTGCAATATCTTTACCGTAGCAATCTAAGTAGGCCCTCAGCATTGATTCAGAGCAATTGTAGCCCTCCTCGAAATAGGCACTTGCTTTTTCAGCTAATAATTTTTCCAATGTAATCAACTCCTAAGTATTTTTCTAATTATATTACCATAGTCGTACTTATTATCCCACCACTAACTTATTAGTCTTTTTCAAATACTTAGCAGGAATAGGTTTTTCTGGCGGATTTGGCTCCATAGGCTTTGCATTTTGCATAGCACGCTTAAACAACATAAGATCCACTTCCTACTAAGCAATGGGGAGGGTTCCTTTTGCTTCCTCTAAAATATTATTGTAATTATTTGATTCAGTCTGCTACTGCCATCATACGCCTTGCTGCATTTATCCCCAAAACATACGCTCCTGCAGTATCTAGAAACATAGAAATTGTACTGTCAAAAAGAATATTGCCCTTTGGAGGAAACTCGTCGTCCCCTTCCCAAATCAGAAAGGCTAAGGGTATTTTGGGGAAAGCTTTGATAACCCCACCATAGTCACCCAACCTTGCTTCACTACCACCCATCTCCTTTAAAACACTGAGAAATAAGTCCTTTTTGCCGTTAAAAGTCTTTACCCAAGGATTGATTGCATCATTAATGAATGGTCCATGGTGATGCGACCCTTCCGGAAGCTGTAAAAAATTACTCCACTGCCCTCTAGGTGATATACCGCTAGCCTGTGTAAGATACATTAGAATTAAGGTTTGGTCACTAACTAGAATAGTGTTGCCTGAATAATCGGTGGAAATATGAAAATCGGGGCGCCCACAACCAGCTTTTCTATTTTCAACCCTAGCCGACACATTAAGTATATTATCGCACTCGGCAAAGCTAATCTGACCGTCAGGAAATGTTATGTAATAATCTTTGTTCAAATATCTTAACATAAATAATCCAACTTGCTCTCTAGAACTGAGAGGTGCATCGGATTTAGAAATTGTTTGGTATTTGGCACCACTGCAATCAGCCATCCGCAATGGGTTACCCTTACCAAACTCTTCCCTTATTTTCGCAAGGGCACTAAGATAATTATTTTCACTCATAAGTCAGCCACCTTTCTTATAGAAGTGTAGGGGACAAAATTATTACTAATGCCGAATAACTTAGGATATTGATACACTTAGATTTGTTTTCATTTTAACTTCATCCATAGCTCTACCAATACTTTCTATGTTTTTTTACAATATTCCTCCATCTTTATACACATTGTTTATTTCTGTATAAAAAAAGTTAGACCCCCGAGGGTCTAATGCGTCATATCATTTCACATAGTGTTTCAGTTCCTAAAACACGGATGGTTTTTCTCTCCATCTTCGATTCACTCCCGACAGCCATAAGCCCCATAAGCAAATATGCCTACAACAGCCAGCCATAATCCTGCCTGCAATCCACCACGGCATCTACATATACACTACCGTCTTTTACCTGGTAAACCAGCAGATACCGCTTCGCCATCAGGAGTTTGCGATATTTACCCGATGGCACCAGCGGGTCGGAAAGCCATGGGTTCCGCTCAGGAAATTTCTCCAGGGACTTTGCTTTTTCATTAAACTCGGCAATGAGTTGCAGGGCCGCTGTTTCACTAACCCGTGCAAGAAAATGGGAATGAGATACCAGCATCTGAGCTGCCTCATCGGAGATAATCACTTTATACAACTTACCTTCGCTCCCCATCCAGCACCTCATTGACGGCATCCTTCATCGCACTGGAAACCTCGTCAATGGAATAGCCTTTTTTGCCGCTTAACCTGCCTTCCTCCGCAGCAATCAGATTTTCCCGAAGGCGCAACATGCTTTCACGTCTGGCAAAGGCTTCAATGTCCATTACCACCAGATCTCCTTCTCCGTTTTTGGTTAGATATACCGGTTCTCCCGACCGCTTGCACAGCTCGGAAATCTCATTGTAGTTCTTTCGAATTGCCGCAGAGGGCTTGATATTCATCATCCCGATCACCTCGTTTCGTAGCATTATTGTATCCTTATTATATGCTTATTATACTACAATAGAGGCGATGATAAGGCAACAGTTTAGTGGCAAACGAAGTAATAATTGGATTACGAATCACCGAAATTCCATACCTTATATATTCTATGCTTAGGTTATTTGGTAATTTACCTGGACTGATTATTTCAATTCGATTATCAAAAATGAAAAGATTAATTGGAGCCTCCTCAGTATTTAACCAACTTTAAATTTTCATAGTTGTATATTACCATAATTTTCTATTATTTTAAAGGTATTCGAAAAAATCATTCATCCTTCTTATATCATTTCGAAAATTCACTTATCTGCTAAATAAATTAACTTTTGGTAAAGAGCTGCTATTTATTATCTTTAAGGTCAATATCGCACCCAGCAAGCTTATTAAACCAATGAAAATAAAACCGAAATTGAGTCCAAAGTATTCACTTGCGAAACCTAAAATAATAGGACCCGCAAACATACCTAGACTATAGAGCGCCTGAAAAACTCCCATTGCAGTACCCTTTATTTCAGTGGCAACTCCTTTTATGCTTAACCCCATTAGTAAGGGGAAAATTAAATTGCGTCCAATGCCACCTATAAACTGGGCTAAATATAGAAGATATATATGGCTTAAAAAAGGAATGGTTATTGAATAAATTGTCATCATTAAAAATCCACATACTATAGTAGGTCTTTCTCCAAACCGTTCGGTGAAAAATCCTGTAAGAGAAGAGATAAAAATTCCGGGAATTATGGCCAGTGCTGTTAAGATGCCTAGTTCAAAATTATTAGCCCCAATATCTTTAGCCAGTAATGGTGTAAAACCATACATGGTAGCATAAGTGATAATCTGAGTTAATATAGCGAGAAGGGAGACTGAAACCAAATTTTTATTTTCTCTTATAACAGAAAATTTACTAATCTCTATTTTTACCCTGATTTCAGGTTTACTTTCAATTATCGCAAAGCTAAGTATGAACCCCAGCAGAGATGCAATAATAGCAATGCCAAAAGTTAACTGCCAGGAAAAATACTGAGCAGCAACCGCTCCTAATAACAGGGCAACGACCTGACCAGTAAAACTGCACGAGCTAATATAACCTATTGCTTTTGGAGCATCCCTATCTCCAAAATAACTAGAAAAAAGCACAGTAAAAATAACCCAACCGGCTGCGGCTGCTCCAGCAATAGCACGGAAAAAAAGCATCAAATATGGATTAGGAAAATACATAAACCCTAAGCTACTAATTAAAGCCAGCAACAAGCTCACAATAATGAATATCTTACGACGTCTAATGGAATCGGAGAGGATTCCTAAAGGAATACGAATTACTAACTGGATAAATCCATATAAGCCTAGGATTAACCCCACAAGCCGGTAAGAAGCCCCCATAGACTCAGCATAGGGGGCTAGATAAGGAATATAGGCATACAAAGATAGCCAATACAATGTTACAACAAAAAGATATAATGGGATGCGAAATTTTGTACTCCTCATTGCTACCCCCAAACTTAATACCTAGATGTATATCTTCGGATTATACTAATCTGCATCTATCATAGATCCTGATATCAGAAATCAGTGTGTTGTTTTACCACCATCAACATATAAAGTTTGCCCTGTTACATACTTAGATGCTTCCGAACTAAGATAAATTAGCGTTCCTAATAAATCTTCAGCTTCTCCAAAACGACCAAGAGGAACCTCACTAACCATTTTATTATAGATATCAGGATTTGCCCTTAGGTCAGCATTCATATCAGATTTTATATATCCTGGAGCAATCGCATTAACACGTATATTATGCTTACCCCATTCAAAGGCAAGCGTTCTCGTAAGATGTTCAACAGCTGCCTTTGAGGTGCAATAACCTAATCTCCTATCTAAGGCTTGCCGGGAAGCTATAGAAGCAATATTAATAATAACTCCATCCTTCTGTTTAATCATTTCTCTTCCTACTATTTGAGAAAAAAGAAAAGTCCCTTTGACATTTACATCCTGGATAAGATCCCATTCTTCCTCTGTCATTTCTTCAGGCATTCTACGTAAAAGCACACCTGCGTTATTTACTAAGACATCTATTTGATTATAATTTTTAACTACTTTATTAATAAAGTTATCTATCTGTAGCTTATTAGTTACATCAACACCATCTGCAATAATTTCATATCCTTGTTGCTTTAAATCTTTTTCAACACTTCTTACTTTATCTTCTTGTTTGTCACAAATAGCTAAACGTGCACCGGCTTTTGCCAGACCCTTTACATAATTAAGGCCAATGCCTTGAGCACCACCGGTGACCACAAATACACGGTCTTTAATTGAAAACAATTCCAACGATATTACCCCCTTTTCTTTTTTTTATTCATTATTTTTTTGGTGTTAAGGGGCCTTCCGTATAAAATTTACCGGTTTCTTCACCACTAGTTACGGGATATGCAGCGATGGACTCTATATCTTCATCACCTGTATTCTCTATTACATGTATAGCTCCCCTTGGAATATGAATAAATGTTCCCGGGAACAAATCATATACTTCTTCTTCTCCAGTTACTCCACAACCGATATAATACTTGCCTCTTCCTTTAATAAAGTATTGGCCTAGCTCTGCATTAATATGATAATGGGCCCTTGATTTATGCCCAGGGGGGATTCTTACGAAGGACATACATAATGATTCGCTATTACATGTTGTTTTATCAATACCAAAGTGATGCTCTAATTGAACTTCATACATTTTATCAGCGTCTACCTTATCTCTATACATAACCACCGCAGAATGCCTTTTTGCCATTTTTAATTAAACCTCCTTAGATTGTTTCTTCTTTCGAAGAAGAGGATAAACAAATTCAAAAAATAAAACAATAACTAGCATAATAACCATTACTAAAGAAATTGGCCGAGTTATAAAAGGTAAGAAACTACCTTTCCCGGCAATAATACTTCTTCTAAAATTTGCATCACCTAAAGTTCCGCCTAATATAAGTCCTAATATTAAAGGTGCTATTGGAAAATCAAATTTTTTCATCGACATTCCCAAAATTCCAAATATAAACATTAAATAAACATCTTCAATTCGGAAGCTTATTGCATAAGAGCCAATAACGCATAGTAGTGTTACAGTAGCCATTATTGCAGGTAATGGTGTCACTAAGAGCTTTATTATACCCCTACCTATAAATGTCCCTATTATTAAAAACAGTATTCCTGAAAAAATGATTGCCAGGGCTATTTGATATAAAAAATCCGGATTGCTTCTTAAGAAGGTTGGACCTGGCTGTACCCCGTGAACCACTAAAACTCCAAGAATAATTGCTGTAACCGCATCACCTGGCACTCCTAGCACCAATAGTGGTGCATACGCACCTGGAACACATGCATTATTCGCGGATTCAGAGCCTACAAGCCCTTCAATAGAACCTTTCCCAAATTGTTCAGGCTGTTTACTTGTTGAATAAGCGTGGTCATACCCGACCCATGAAGCAATATTTGCTCCTACCCCTGGAATAACCCCTATTATAAAACCTAATAATGCTGCCCTCAAAGATAATATTTTATATTTAGCCCATTCATTAAATTGAAATAGTTTTGCTTCTTTAAAGAAAATTGGTTCCACTTTATGATCAGTTAATGAGGTGAATACTTCAGACATTCCATATAACCCAACCATTGCAGGAATTAGAGGTATACCATCAGTTAAGTATAAAATATCAAAGGTAAACCTATGTGTACCCCATATTGGATCTATTCCAATCATAGCTAAAAACAAACCTAAAGAAGAGGCAATTAACCCCTTTACAAAATTGGCTCTTGAAAGTTTTGCACAGATAACAACTCCGAAGATAGCAAACCAGAAAAGTTCCCAAGGCCCAAATTTCATAGAGAGTTTAAGCATAAATGGTAAGGTAATAACTAATAAAATCGCCCCTATTGTATTACCAAAAAAAGACGAAATTACATTAACACTTAAGGCTTTAGCAGCTTCTCCTTTTCTTGTCAATGGGTAACCCTCTATAGCAGTGGCCGCAGCCGAGGGTGTACCTGGTATATTTAAAACTGTTGCCGCAATACTTCCACCATAAGTACTTCCAACCTGGGTAGCGGCCAAAAAAGTTATTGCCCATAATGGCTCCATGGTATATGTACCAGTAGCAACCAGAGCAACAGTCATCGTCGTAGACACTCCAGGCAGAGCCCCACCTAGTATACCAACGGTTACACCTAAAGACATAATAAAGATTCCATATAGCGAAAATAACTGACTAAGAATCTCACCGATATGTATCATAATTTATCATCCTTTTTGTATTTCAGACATTAATTTATAGGTATTCTGAAAAGCTCGGAAAATATCAAATATATTACTGCCGTAACTAATAAAGAGGATAAAAGAGAAACAATAACTTTAACTCGCTTTACAAATAAAATTAAAATAACAGACATAAAAATAAAACTAGAAATATAAAAACTTAAATAGGTGACACCAATAAATATATAGACTGCAACAAGGGCGATTGCAAAAGAAACTTGCCGATAGTATGGTTCTTTATACATTGAAATTAATGATTTTTTGATTTCTTGAATATTTGGTTTACCACCTGACTTCAAGGATTTTATAAAATATATACTACTAAACAACGTAAAGGATACGGAGATTATTAATGGAAATATAGCTGCACTTTCAACGAAATCAGATTTCACATCAATATTAAGTGACAAGTATGTAATATATAAACCAAATACTACTAATATTGAGCTTAAAATGAATTCCTTATCATCTTTAGTCAAGGATCTACCTCCTTTTAATAGTAGGTAAATAATATAAAAAAATTGGCGTCTGTACAAATAACTATATTTATAACTTATACAGACGACAATTTACTTACTATGGTCTCGGAACGCCTACCTCTTCTGGTGACCTTTTGGATACTCCTAAATCATAAAGTAACCAGGATTGAATCCTAGAAGTCAATTCATATGCTTTATCTGCCTCAGCTCTATAGTAGGTACCTGGAATAAGCCCAGTATCTGATAAAAATTTTTTTACACTTTCCGTTTGGAATGCATGTTCAATTGCCTCGTATAATTTTTCCAATCTCTCCTGGGGGATACCTTGTTTGTAAGCAAGACCTCTCCAGCCTGCACCTGCTACAATTTTATCCTTCAACTCAGGTATAAAATCAGTAATCGGTGGAATATCCCCATAGCCGGGAACATTATATGGCTTATCATTGAATATTGCTAATGGTCTTGATAATCCTTCTTTGAAGAATTCTCCCGATTCCATTAAGGCACCACTTGTACCCCAATCCACTTCACCTTTAGCTACTGATAAAGCAGCTTCTTTTCCGCTTGGATAAGGTACATAAGTTACCTCTCCACCGACTTCATCTACTGCTAACAACTGAGGTATATGCCACAGTCCGCCAACACCTGTATTAGCCCCAGTTGTACCACCTTTTTTCCACGCTTCAATAAGATCGTTCATATCTTTATAAGGTGAATCTTTAGGAACCTGGAAGGCTGGTTCGGCAATAATGGGGATTGCCAACATTCCCAAATTCTTATAGGTTGCATCCGAATTGGCCATGGCAGGGAATGTAGATATGGCACTACTGGCTGCAAATAATGTGTAGCCATCTGCTGGTTGTTTAAGAACATATTCTGCAGCAGTTCCACTTCCGGCACCAGGCATGTTTTGCACTATTACATCAACGCCTAAAAACTTAGTTAATTCTGGCGCAATAGCTCTAGACATAACATCCATACCGCCACCAGCATTAAATCCTACAATTATTGTGATTGGTCTTGTTGGCCATTTTTCAACTTCTTTTTGTTCAACCTTTTCAGTACCTTGATCTGCAGGTTTTTCTTTCTGACCACAACCGGATAATACCAAACTTAGTGCTAATAAAATAATTAATATCAATACAAAAGACTTTCTATTCACTTAAACATTCACTCCTCTCAAATTTGGAAAGTTTTTTAAATAAAACCTCCTTTCAAATTATTTATGTATAGCAAATACACGTGCTGCAGATCCTGATGCGCCAACTAGATTTAAGGGTATGGCATAAAATTGTACAGAATTAGTGTTTAATAAGTGTGTATTAGTTATATATTCGACCTGAATAATTCCGGCACCTAAAAGCATTTTATGCATTGTCATTTCTTCTAAAGAAGGAATCTTCCCTAAAAAGAACTCTCTTAAGACATAATCTTGAGGGAAATCAAAGGCTACAACTTTTGCCTTCTTATCAATAAGCCATTCTCCAGCTGTTTCTGCCATGTAAGGAGAGGTAGTCCAGAATTCAGGTGAATCAATACTCTGTTTAACTCCTTGACATGTCTTTATAATAACAATATCATTTAGTTCTACATGCCCACCCCTTTGACTAAGATCATCTGCAGTTATTTCAGAATTTGCTTCTTTATCTGATAAGTCAATTATTTTCCCTATCCCTATTAAGTCTGACAAAGGTATTTGATCTATTGTTTTGCCATCAGAATAAGCATGGGATGGAGGGTCAATGTGTGTAAAACAATGGACATTCATATATAATACTTCCTCAAGTAAAGGGTCTCCCATTTTATAGTCGCGCTCAATTGTCTTATTAAACATCCATCTCCAATGTTTTTTTACAGGTAATGTAAGATCAATAATTTCTCCCAAATCAAAACACTCCTAATGTTGTAATTTTATATTTGTAATATTTTATCCATCTCCAAATATTCTAATTATTTTGTTTTTTCATTACATTATTAATAACTTTTTATATATTCACTATTTTATATGGCGTATACTTTATCCCTCATTTCTAAAACTTAATGTCATTATAATTAATTGCAAAATTCATGCCACTATTAATACCGTGCAGATTAAACATTAATCACATATAAATCGAAGTAATTATCCGATATATATAGAAATGAAACGGTTTCAAAATAAACCGTTTCATTTCTATATCCCATTATGAAACCATTAGGATTATTTTAACTTTCTCCATAGGGTTGTTTTACTAATACCTAAACGTCTTGCAGTTTCCGCTTTATTACCTCCGGTCTCTTCTAAAACCTTACTAATTAATTTCATCTCTTCTTCATATAAAATACTTGTTTTACTACCAAAGTGATGTTTGGGAGAAGTTTTACGCATTTCAAAGCCTTCATCTAAAATATCAATAACATCACTAAAGGTAATGCTTCCTTTATCTTTATTTGAGCTAATGACTAGTCTTTCAATTACATTTTTGAGTTCACGAATGTTACCTGGCCATTTATAATTTCTCAATACCTGCATACTTTCGCCATCTATTAATAAGCTTTTTTTATTAAGCTTTAGACCAAACGTTTCCAGGAAGTATTGAACTAATAAATCAATATCTTCGATCCTTTCTCGAAGTGGTGGCATCTCTAGCCTTAGAATATTAATTCTATAAAAGAGGTCTTCTCTAAATATATTATCACTTACCATTTTTCTTAGATTTTTATTCGTCGCACATATAATTCTTACGTCAACAGGGATTACCTTATCATCTCCTATTCTCATTATTTGCCGCTCTTCTAAAGCCCTTAATAGTCTGGCTTGTACAAATGGTGAAATTTCTCCAATCTCATCAAGAAATAGTGTACCACCATGAGCAATTTCAAATAACCCCGGTTTACCACCTTTTCTAGCACCAGTAAAAGCTCCTTCAACATAGCCAAAAAGTTCACTTTCAAGTAAATTTTCTGGTAGGGCAGCACAATTTATGGCTACAAAAGGTCCATTTTTACAACTACTTTCATTATGTAAACTCTGAGCAAACAGCTCTTTGCCTGTTCCGCTTTCACCATAAATTAATATTGTTGAATCAACCTTAGCATAAGAATTAGCCTTTTCAATTAGTTTTTCCAATGATAAATTTGGTCTTCGTATTATATCCGTAAATCTATATTTTGCCACATGCCCCTTTTGATAAAGCTTCCTACGTACATTGTGCTCAAGTTTTTGTATCTCTTCTAATACCCTAAAACTAATAATTGCACCTAAATTCTCCTTATTGATGTAAATAGGTGTTAGATCGCATATAAAAGCAACGCCTTTTATAGTCCTAATTTCGTCTACCCACTTTTGACCATTATTTATTGAAGGAATAATAGATTTGTCACCTAATATCTCATCAATAAAACTACCTACGGCAATTTTATTTTCCAAATTCATTATTTTAACAAGATAATCATTAAAATGCGTAATCCTTCCAGCTTTATCTACAGAAATGATACCTTCATGTATTGAATCTAATAGGCTTGTTAATCTTTGCCCCATCTCCCGTTCTTTCCTAAGTGCTTCTAATACTCTAATTGCTTCCTTTATTGAAGATAATACCGCAGGCTTTTTAGATTTTATTAAAATTGCCTTCATTTCTCCTAATTCATTGGCATAATCTACAGTTGCTTGCCCCCCTACGACTACTGTAATTCCCAAATCTTTTGCTTCTTTGACTGCTTTTTTGACTTCCTTTTGGTTCTTAACGAGAAACTTCTTAATCTCTACATTCCAAATAGGGGCTATAGACTCGATACCATTAATTAAAGTATCAAATCCAATAATCGCAAATTTGCTTGAAATCCTTCTGGCCTGGTCTAAAATACCAATAACATCATATTCCGTAATTGGAATATCAATAATTGGAATAGATATTTTGGAGTTGCGCAACATATCAGTTGTGCCTCCTCTTGACACTATGACACTTATTCCTTCCCTCTCTAAGTCAACGCCAACCTGAACTGCTTCATCCAGAAAAGACTTTTTAACTAAAATCGGTTCAGAAAATTTCGACTTCAACTCATTAACCAAATCATATAAATCTTCATCTGGAGTAATATATGCAATTTCCGTATGATACAACCTAACCAACTCCTAAATTAGTCTTTATATTAATTTTTTTACAAGTTACTATTAGACAAAATAGGCTTTTTCCCCTGCATTTTTAAATAAATTAACCTTTACCATAATTTTTCTATTAGTTTAAATTGTCTGCCTAGATCCAAAGGAAGCTCCTAGTTTTCAATGGTAATAATTATAATCTTAAAACCTAGCCATATAATCACCTATTAGTAGTATTTTCTTACGTTTTACAATAATTACCAAATTATAAAAGCCTGACCCTATTTTTCCCTTTATACATTCTAATGTGTACCCTGTGTCAAGGACAATTTGGGTTTTTGGTATTCCAATCAAATAGTTATTAATGTTATACTAACTATGCTTTACCATAAGGGAGGATAGGGCATACGCTGAGGAGCGACCCGAGCGC
>JUEF01000013.1 GCA_000802045.1 Peptococcaceae bacterium BICA1-8 | reverse complement strand
CCTCAGGATGACACAGCAACAATCAGTAGCTTTCATAGCAATGACAGGGTGAAGCGAGCCTAAGCCTAGTAAAGGTTTTTTCTGTAGAACTGTAGGTTCTGTTTTTAATAATAGAGGTGAATTAAATGTCCTTATTAAAAAGACTTGATAAAGAAAAAACTTCTTCTGCTGAGCTCCCGCAAGTTAAGGAGCTAAAAAGGCAAAAGGATGAACACAATGATAGATATGAAGCAATAAAAATAAAAATACATAAAGAAATAATTGAAAATATGGATAAAGAATTAAAGACTACAAATATATCAGATAATTCGCTTGCTAAAAGAGTCGAAGGATTTGTAGCAGTTATTTTGGATAGAGATGCAGGTTTTTTACCATTTTCTGAAAGGCAAAACATAACATCTGAAATGCTAGCGGAGGTTTTAGGATTTGGTCCCATAGAAAAGTTAATAAGTGATGAAGACGTTTCGGAGATAATGGTAAACGGACCGAAACAGGTTTATGCAGAAAAAAAAGGAAAGATTATTCTTACTGACATTACATTTAGGGATGATAACCACGTAATGCATGTAATAGAAAAAATAGTTGCACCTATAGGTAGAAGAATAGATGAAAGCAGTCCTATGGTTGATGCAAGGCTACCTGATGGTTCGAGGGTAAACGCAATAATTCCACCGTTATCATTAAAAGGACCTAGTATTACAATTAGAAAATTTGCCAAAGACCCTCTGAGAATACATGATTTAATAAGATTTGGTACCGTTACACCTTCCACTGCAAAATTCCTCGATGCTTGTGTAAAAGCTAGACTTAATATTGTGATATCTGGTGGTACTGGTAGTGGTAAAACAACAACCTTAAATGTATTATCCTCATTTATACCCAGCGATGAAAGAATTGTTACTATTGAGGATGCTGCGGAGTTACAGCTTAATCAGGAACATGTCCTTACTCTAGAAACCAGGCCGCCAAATATAGAAGGTAAAGGGGCTATTACGATGAGGGATTTAGTGAGAAACTCTTTGCGGATGCGTCCCGACCGGATAGTTGTTGGAGAGGTTAGAGCGGGAGAAGCTTTAGATATGCTACAGGCAATGAATACAGGGCATGATGGATCTCTGACAACAGGACATGCTAATACTCCCAGAGATATGTTATCCCGTTTAGAAACAATGGTATTAATGGCAGGTATGGACCTGCCAGTCCGGGCTATCAGAGAACAAATGGCCGCTGCAATTAACTTAATAGTACAGCAAAATAGATTGAGGGATGGAACAAGGCGAATAACCCATATTACAGAAGTGGTTGGAATGGAAGGAGAAATAATTGTCTTACAAGATATTTTTAGATATGAACAAAAGGGTGTAAATGATAGGGGAGAAATTATTGGTGAACACAGGGCAACTGGAATTATTCCTAAATTTATAAGTCAAATTCAAGCAGAGGGAATAAAGCTGCCTGATGATATGTTTCTTCCTTGAAAGGAAAATTGATATAATATGTTAATTTTAATTACATTATCCAGTTCACTTACAGTGATTTTCCTATTTATTGGAGTATTTTTATTACTGACTGCGAAAAAAAGAGAAATTTTGAATCGTATGAAGAAATTCACCCGGACACCCGGTCAGATTATTCTTGATGAGCATAGTGAGATTGAAAAGAAGTTCGAACTCAAGGATATTTTGGCCATACTGGGAAAAGTATTTGAAGCAAGAAGCTATACAAAAAAAATAGAAGCTGAACTACTTAAGGCAGATATCCCGATGCGGGGTTCAGAATTTATTGTTTTTAATATTATTAATATAGCGTTTATAGGTTTTATCACATTTATTATAGGTGGCTTTGGTCCTGCCCTTGTATTTAGCTCATTGGGCTTTATCTTACCAAATTTTTTTGTGAAGAGAAAAAAGAAACAGCGGTTTGAAAAGCTAGGACTGCAAATCGGAGATTGTTTAACAGTGATGTCCAATTCGCTGCGAGCCGGGTTTAGTTTTCAACAAGCCATGGAATTAGTGAGTAAAGAAATGACAGGACCTTTAGCTGCAGAGTTTGGCAAGACATTAAGGGAAATAAATTTTGGAACACCAACGGAGCAGGCGCTTAGCAATATGGCTGAGAGAATAGAATGTGATGATTTAGATTTGCTGATAACTGCGGTATTGATCCAGCGGCAAATTGGCGGAAATTTGGCCGAAATATTGGATAATATCTCCACCACTTTGCGTGAAAGAATTAGAATTAAAGGTGAAATAAAAACTTTAACTGCACAAGGGAGGATATCAGGAATGGTTGTTGGCCTTATGCCGCCTGCACTTTTTGCTATCCTCTTGATAATTAGCCCCGATTATATCATGGAGCTACTGCAGAATAAAACTGGAATAATGCTGCTTGCTGGTGGTCTAGTATCAGAAGTCATTGGCTTTTTGGTTATCAAGAAAATTGTTAATATTGAAGTTTAAGGAGGTAGGTTAATGATTTGGGCTATAGTGTCCTTAAGCTTTTTATCAGGGGTATTATTTATTTATGGGGGTTACTTAATTCTGGCTTCAGAAAGGCTCAAGATCCAGTCGCGCCTAAAAAATATTACAACTGAGAAACAAAAGGCTAGAGAATTAATAGATGAACTACAAAGACCTTTTATGGACAGAATAGTGAGACCCTTTTTAAATTCTCTATCAAGCTTTACCAGAAAGCTTATGCCTGATAAAAAAAGAACGAATTTGGAAAAAAAACTTCTGCTTTCGGGAAATCCTGGAGGACTTAGTTCTACCGAGTTCTTATCCCTGCATTACACAATAGCAGTTATAGTTGGTGTAACGGGCTATTTAGTGGCTTTTTTAGGTAACTCGGGACTGAACGTAATGGCAGCTTTAATTGGGGTTATTTTTGGTTATATAATTGTAGATATGTATTTAAATATTCGAATTAACTATAGACAGACTGAAATGACAAAGGGTTTACCGGATGTCCTTGACTTATTAACTGTTAGTGTAGAAGCGGGTCTTGGCTTTGATGCCGCATTGCAAAGAGTTGTCCAGAAGACAAAGGGGCCAATATCTATTGAATTCTCTAAGACATTGCAGGAAATAAAGATGGGAAAACAGAGAAAAGAGGCATTAAGGGATTTAGGATTTAGAACAGGAGTTGAGGACTTAAATACTTTTATTAGTGCGATAGTTCAGGCTGATCAATTAGGAGTAAGCATTGGAAATGTCTTAAGAATTCAATCAGAGCAAATGAGAAGTAAGCGCAGACAAAGAATTGAAGAAAAGGCTATGAAGGCACCAATAAAGATGTTAATACCTATGGTACTATTTATCTTCCCGACTATTTTTATAGTACTATTGGGTCCAGCTGCGCTGGAGATTTTAGAAAACATGGCTAAATAGAAATAATTTAGTGGAGGCATGGAGGCAATAATGCTACTTAAACCAAGAACTGCTTTTCCCATACTATTATCTATTGTACTAATCATTCATTTAGCCCAGTCGCTTTCAAGTTTTTCAATGACGGCAGCATCCAATGAAAACAACAATGAATATTCCATTGTAGGACTTGTCCAATCAGAAAAACAGGAAGCTAATCAGTTAACTGAAGAAGACATTGAGGTTCTAGTTGGAGAAGCTATCAAAAATTCCGGTGGCTTAATAGATATAATCAAACCTGATGCTAAAGTAATAATTAAGGTTAATTTAGTCGATACCATGAACGATACCTTAGAACAAGAAGTAAACGGTATTACGGTAGACTGGAGAGTAACAAAGGCAGTTATTAATCAGGTGCTAGGTGCGGGCGCTAAGGATGTATTTGTTGTCGAAAACTCGCTTAGACCTACAAACCAGGTCTTTCATTATATGGGCTATGATCAAATAAAAGAAATACCTGCAGAAAATTTAATTGCCCTTGAAGAAGACATTAAAACAAACGGTAAATTTGATTTTGATAAATTAGAACGTATAGAAATAAAGGAAGGCCTAATTAAAAGGGTTTATTATGTTAACAAAAGGCTGTTAGATGCTGATGCGATAATAAGTATTGCGGTTTTAAAAACTCATAGACGTATAGCACTAACAGGAACTGTAAAAAGCATAGGTATTGGCTGTTATCCACCATTAAAACCAAACCCAATTTTAAGCGAGGGCCATTTCCCCAATGACCGGGGAGGTTTTATTGACCATCGTCCTCTCCCCTTGAGTCAATGGATTACAGATTATTACTCTCTAATACCAGCACAATTTGCTCTTGTTGATGGCTTACAAGGAGCGCAGAATGGACCGCTTCCTCTAGACCTAGAGGATAGACAAATGAATATGAGGGCAATAGTAGCTGGAAAAGACCCCATAGCTGTTGATTCGGTAGCCAGTCTAATAATGGGCATTAAACCCGAAAGTGCCTTGTATTTAAAAATGTTGGAGGAAAGAGGATTGGGTATTACTGACCCCTCTAAAATTCTGGTAGTTGGAGATAAAGTAAGTTCTGTTAGGAAGCAGTTTAAGACCTTATATGGCAAACAAATACCACAAAGCAGAAATCTAGAAATTACTATTACTGAAGAAATAGTAATAGCAGAAGGTTTAGAAGTTGAATTTAACATAAGAAATAGTGATGAAATTGCCCGAATTGAATTACTCGCCGACGATAAGGTGCTAGAGTACTATGATAAAAAAACTAGAGTAATTACAATAAATAAAGAAGCATTAAAATCAAAACTAACCCTTAGGGTATATACCATATATCTTGATGAATGTGATGCGGAAGTGGGTAGATTAAATGGTTGAAGACTTTCTTTCATATTTAATTTTAGTTTGTGATAATACTTATGAAATAATGAAACCACTTTGGGTATTTTTATTTATTGGATCACTACTTTCGGTAATAGTAGAGAGATTAAAAATATTTAATACTTGTCCTGCTAATCCTTTCTTAGGGTCTTTACTTGGCATTATTTCTCCAATACCCACAATTAATTTAACTAAAATAATAAAACCTGGTAAAAATGCGGGAGCATTCTTTTTTTCTTCATTATTAGCTACACCGATATTATTGATAATAATTTATTTAAATTTAGGATTAGAAGCTATGATTAGCTATGTTATTCTAATTTATATAATAGGAGTATGTTGTGGTTTTTTAATTCCCTGCAAAGAAGATGTGCTTTTTGAAAGCATAAATGTTAAGAAATATCGGAATATTTTTGACCAATGCTGGGGTCATTTCTCTTATATCGGATTTTATACACTTGTTGGCGGACTAATTGTAGCTATTATGCGCACATTTATTGCTTATACTTTTTATAATGTTAATATAATAAGTTATTTACCCTCAATGATAAAAACCGGGTTTGTATTATTGAGTGCTCCTTTGTATTCGTGCGGTGGGACGTGGATGCCTGTTCTTGGGGAATTAAAAGATCTTGGTCTAGGTTTGGGAGCGGTCCTAGGATTTATTGTTTTCGGCCAAGCAACTCGATTTGGACATTTAATGGCCTTAGAAAGCATCTTTTCAAAAAAACACATAGGTTATTTTGTAAGTGTTTTAGGTGTTATTTCAATTGGAATAGGTTATTTATTATAAAAAAGGATTTTGCCATTTTTTGTATAATATTTTCTAAATAACTTAAACAATTATATAGGAGATGGTTTTATGAAGAAGGTAACGGTTAAGAATGTAAACAATAACCAATTAATTGGGGATAAAATTGAAGTCGCAGACTCCTTTTTTGATAGGTTAAAGGGACTTATAGGCAAGACAAAGCTTCAGGAAGGGGAAGGGTTAATTCTTTCTCCCTGTAATGCTATCCATTGTATCGGAATGAGATTTGCTATTGATGTTATTTTTATGAATAAACTTAAACAAATAATTTGGATAAGGGAAAATATGAAGCCCGGTACTAAAGAAGTCAAGAAGGATGCTGTTTATGTATTAGAAGTTGCCAGCGGAGTTGTTAAAGAAAAGGGGATTGGAATTGGTTATGTGCTAAGCTGGTGAGTGATAACTGGCATGACGGCTAAAGGATAAACTTATTGGGGCGGCATGACAGCTCACAGGTCAATTTTAAGGTCGGCGTGACGTCTAATAAGCTATTTTTTTGGTCGGCATTACGTCTTCTAAGGAATATTATGGGTCGGCATTAATAAAATAACAGCTGTGATCATGTTATGTCTTGCTGACATATAGATTTACCCCTATATTTATAATGCCGACATTCAGTATTACCAGTTAGCCGTCATGCCGACATCTCGAATTACCCAACAGACGTCACGCGGACTTTCAGCCTATCCCCAAAGCCGTCATGCCGACATGCATGATAACCTAATAGACGTAACGCCTTATCTTCACCCATTAATAGACTTTCCATATTCTAGCGCAAGCTGGTTTTTATTTTTTGCCTTAAATGGAAATAATACTCATATAATGCTAAAATAAAAGTGAGCGAAAATTCTCGGCAAAGGAGGAAAAAAGATTGAAGAGAGTAGTTAGTGTTAGCTTGGGATCCAAAAAAAGGGATCATAAAGTTGAAACGACTATTTTAGGTGAAAAGTTCTTGATCGAAAGAATTGGGACCGACGGAGATATGGAGAAGGCAATTGCTTATATAAAGGAGTTGGATGGTAAAATAGATGCCTTTGGTATGGGCGGCATTGATTTATACATTGTGGCTGGAGATAAAAGGTATATGCTGCGGGATGCCAAGCGATTAAAGGATGCTGCGAAAATAACACCTATGGTAGATGGCAGCGGATTAAAGAATACTTTGGAAAGAAAAGTAATAGAATATCTACAGGAAAATTTATTTGTAAACTTCCTTGAAAAAAAAGTGCTCTTAGTATGCGGGGTTGATAGGTTTGGGATGGCTGAAGCATTAGAAAATACAGGGGCTAGCGTAACCTATGGTGACTTAATTTTTGGGTTAGGACTGCCCTTTCCTCTTAGGTCACTTAAAACTCTGGCTAGAGCGGCTCGGGTAATTGCACCGGTTGTCAGTCAGCTGCCCTTTGAAATGATTTATCCAACTGGCATAAAACAGGAGTCTACTGTTGAAAAATTTAGTGAATACTATCAAGAAGCCGATATTATTGCCGGTGATTTTTTATTTATAAAAAGATATATGCCGCCAAGCTTGGACGATAAGATTATTATCACAAATACTGTGACCCAGGAAGATATAGAGATATTAAAGAATAGAGGAGCAGCACAGTTAATTACAACAACACCGGAGCTAAACGGCAGGTCCTTTGGCACCAATGTTATGGAAGCTGTTTTAGTTGCTTCTGCAGGTGGAGGAAGAGAATTATCAGGTATTGATTACCAGATGCTTTTGGATAAGGCAGGATTTGTTCCCCGTATCTTAGATTTGCGAAAGGCAATATTAGCCTAGGGGGAATTATATGAACAAATTTGCATTTATTATTCATCCTATAGAAGTTGCAGATATATATAGGAAGTTTCCGCTTTTAGAAAGGTTTCCAGTAAATTTAGTTGAGAAAACTTTTAAGTATTTACCGCCCATGAAAGTATCGGTAATTGAAGGTGTGAGATCACCTTGGGGAGAGGTTCAAGGATTTTTTATTGCCTGTCCGCTGACGACAAGACAGTTATTAACCTTGCCGGAAGAAGTATCAATTAAAAAGATAATAGAAGCTGTCAAGGTGGCTGAAAAACTAGGTGCACAAATTGTAGGCCTAGGTGCCATGACTTCGGTGGTAGGAGATGCGGGCATAACAATTGCAAAGAATAGTAATATTCCTGTAACAACGGGAAATAGCTATACAGTAGCCAGTGCTTTAGATGCAACGTTAAAGGCCGCAGCCTTAATGGACATTGATATTAGTAATGCCAGTGTAGCAGTACTAGGAGCAACAGGTTCAGTAGGAAGTGTTATGGCTCGTCTAATTGCTCGGAAGTGTAAGTCTCTAATGCTTGTCGCCAGAAATAGTGAAAAATTAAATAAATTAGCAAGAATTGTAATGTATGAAAGCGGCATAGCCCTTGAGGTAAGCTGCGAGTCCAAGGAGGTTCTTCGTAAGGCGGATATAATAATATCTGTGACAGCCTCGATGGATACAGTAATAAATCCCGAAGATTTAAAGCCCGGTGCAGTAGTTTGTGATGTGGCAAGACCCCGGGATGTTTCCTTGGCAGTCCAAAAGCTAAGAAGAGATGTTTTGGTCATAGAAGGCGGAGTAATTAAAGTGCCCGGACCAGTTGAGTTTAACTTTAATTTCGGATTTCCTCCTGGATTAGCCTATGCCTGCATGGCAGAGACGATGATTTTAGCTTTAGAAAGTAAATGGGAATGCTTTTCATTAGGCAGGGAATTGAGCATTGAGGGTGTCGAGGAAATCAAGGCTTTGGCAACAAAACATAATTTTCAACTAGCAGGCATGCGCAGCTTTGAAAAGACCTTAACTAATGAGCACATAAGCCGGATCAAGAATGAAGTTATAATGAAAAGAGAAAAGGAATATACTATAGTGGCTAGCGGCTAGCTATCTTAGTGACTGGTGACTAGTGACTAGTGAATGGTGAATGGTGATCAGGGATCGGTGCTCGGTGGCCGGAATTTCTGTGGGGTTAAGAAAATGGGTCTGACAATTACTTGAGAGGCATTTTATTGCGTCTGACGTACTTATGGGTGAATATATTGCGTCTGACACAAGCATCGCGTGTCATTGCTATGAAAGCTACTGATTGTGCTATGTCATCCT
>JUEF01000012.1 GCA_000802045.1 Peptococcaceae bacterium BICA1-8 | reverse complement strand
AGAATGTAGAATGTAGAATGTAGAATGTAGAATGGAAAATGTAGAATGTAGAATGTAGAATGGAAAATTGAAAATTGAAAATTGAGAGTTGAGAATTTAGAATTTAGAATTAGATTCTTTCATAATTTTTTGTGCCTACACCAATTGATTCTTTAATACTTGAAATTAAATTTTTATTGAGATAATATATGTGTAAGACAACTATGTATATATGGTCTCTGTGTTCATCTGTGGCAAAGATATGTTTTTTTAATTATAATTTAATATTATTCTTCGGGGCATGGTGAGAAAGCTTACGCTTTCAATTCCTGACCGGCGGTATAGCCCGCGAGCCATTTTTCTGGCATGAACTGGTGTAATTCCAGTGCCGACAGTATAGTCTGGATGGGAGAAGAGGGATTTTTATTCCATTATATTTCTAATGGGATATATGTCTTTATTTATGTATATTTAAGCTCCTGGAGAAACTATTCTTCAGGAGCCTTTTTATATTAAGCCACGGATAAACACTGATGTACACAGATAAAAAAGTAAATATTATATAATGCAAGGGCTGAGGTAGGAGATCGCCACGCTACGCTCGCGATGACAGGGGAGAAATATATTTCAGATACCTGTGGTTAGAGTGAAATGATTTTTCTGGACACTGGACACTGGACACTGGACACTGAGCACAGCACACGTCACTTATTTTTATTGGAGGGGCAACAATGGATGAAAAGTATATGGAATTAGCTTTAGAATTAGCTCAAAAAGCAGCGGGGAGAACAAGCCCTAATCCTTTGGTTGGTGCTGTGATAGTAAAGGATAATAAAATTATTGGACAGGGTTATCATAAGAAGGCAGGGACTCCTCATGCTGAGAGGATTGCTTTATTAGCGGCAGGGGAAGAGGCTCAAGATGCAGACCTTTACGTGACATTAGAACCCTGTAATCATTTTGGACGAACTCCTCCTTGTACTGAGGCAATAATTGCAGCTAAGCTAAAAAATGTTTATGTAGCTGCCTTGGACCCTAATCCTTTAGTAGCTGGGCAAGGAATTATAAAGCTTAAGAATATGGGCATAAATGTAGTGACAGGCATTAAGGAACAGGAGGCTAAAGTACTAAACGAAGTCTTTTTTAAATATATAACCACCAGGCTGCCCTATGTAGTAGTGAAATCAGCAGCGTCCCTGGATGGAAAAATTGCTACTCGAGAAGGTCATTCACAGTGGATTACTGGCAAGGAGGCTAGAAGTTTCGGTCATCAACTAAGAAATATGTACGATGCTATTATGGTAGGCATAGGTACAGTTTCAGCTGATGATCCACAGCTGACCTGCCGCCTAGAAAACGGGAAGGACCCGATAAGAATAATAGTTGATAGCAAATTGTCTATTTCACCTGAGGCTAAAGTTCTTAATCTGAATTCTACTGCACCCACAATAATAGCTACAACCAAAAATGCTTCTCATGAAAATATCCAAAGGTTGGCTTCTAAGGCAGAAATCCTAGAAGTGAATAGTGGGGATAGGGTAGATTTGAACCAACTTATTAAAATTCTAGGGAGCAAGGAAATAACCAGTATTCTAGTAGAAGGTGGTGCGGCCTTAAATGGGAGTCTTATAGAAGAAAAATTGGTTGATAAGTTTCACCTATTTTATGCCCCTTTAATTATTGGAGGCTCATCTGCTCCAGGCTTTGCAGGGGGCTTAGGCCCTGCCCGGCTGGAAGACGCATTAAAACTAAAGGATGTGGATATCAAAAATATAGGTGAGGATATTTTAGTTACAGCATATCCGCATTATAGTGAAAAAGTGTAATAGTGAAAGAGTGGAAAGTGGACTATGGACTATGGACCATCGACTATAACCATAGACGATAGACGAAAAAACGAAGGTGGTGATTATTTGTTTACAGGACTTGTTGAAGAATTGGGCACTATAAAAGCAGTATATAATGGGACTGATTCTTCTCGGTTAAAAATAGCTGGAAGAGTTGTTGTGGAGGGTCTAAAGCTGGGGGACAGTATAGCTGTCAATGGGGTTTGTCTGACAGTTGTAGACATTAACAAAGATGATTTTCAAGCTCAAGTAATGGCAGAAACCTTAAAAAAAACTAATTTAAGGGAACTACAAATTGGTAACAAGGTCAATCTGGAAAGGGCCCTAAGAATGAGTGATAGGCTGGGGGGACATTTAGTAAGCGGTCATGTTGATGGAGTGGGCAGGATAATTGAGAAAAAAAGACATGATATAGCAATAGTAATTAGAATTGAGGCACCGGAAACTGTATTGTATTATCTCATTAATAAAGGCTCAGTTGCTATTGATGGTATTAGCCTTACTGTTGTGGAAGTTGGTAGTAAAGATTTTACCATATCACTAATTCCCCATACCATGTCATTGACTACCTTGGGTTTAAAAAATGTAGGGGAGATGGTTAATCTAGAGGTAGACATGCTGGCAAGGTATGTAGAGAGTTTTGTAAATAAGAAGATAGTTAAGGATAAGGGTAAAGATATTTCTGTAGAATTTTTAGCAGCAAATGGATTTCTATAATGACAAAAAAGGGTGAAGAAAATGACAAATGAAATAAAATTCAACACAATTGAAGAAGCTTTGGAAGATATTAAAAGCGGCAAAATGATTATAGTAGTAGATGATGAAGATAGAGAAAATGAAGGCGACTTGGTGATGGCTGCAGATAAGGTGACACCTGAGGCAGTTAACTTTATGGCCTCTTATGGCAAAGGTTTAATTTGCCAGCCCATTATAGGAGAGAGACTAGATGAGCTTGAAATCTATTCTATGGTTAAAAACAATACTGATAATTTAGGGACTGCCTTTACGGTATCTATTGATTCAGTAGAAACAACTACGGGGATTTCTGCTCATGAACGTGCTTTAACAATTAAAAAGGCCTTAGATTCTGCAACTCAACCGGGTGATATGAGAAAACCAGGTCATATCTTTCCGCTGCGTTACCGGGAAGGTGGTGTCTTAAAAAGGGCTGGACATACTGAAGCTTCTGTTGACTTGGCTAGACTTGCTGACTGCTACCCATCCGCTGTAATCTGCGAAATCATGTCTGAAGACGGTACCATGGCCAGGGTCCCGGAATTAATGGAATTTGCTAAAAAATATCATTTTAAAATAATTACTATTGCCGATTTGATAAAATATCGACGCCAATACGAAAAGCTGATAAAGAAAATCGAAATTGTAAATATGCCCACTAAATACGGTGAATTTAAACTTCATGCTTACCAGGAGGTATTAACCGGTGATGGCCATTTAGCTCTTGTTAAGGGTGAGGTGGATGGAGAAGAACCTGTATTGGTCCGGGTTCATTCCGAGTGTTTAACCGGTGATTCTTTAGGTTCAATAAGGTGTGACTGTGGGGAACAATTAGCTACAGCTTTAGAGGCTATTGAAAAAGCAGGGAAAGGTGTCCTCCTGTACATGCGGCAGGAGGGTAGAGGAATAGGTCTATTAAATAAGATGAGAGCTTACCGACTGCAGGATGAAGGCAAGGATACAGTTGAAGCTAATGAACTATTAGGCTTTCCTGCAGACTTGCGGGATTATGGTATTGGTGCTCAAATACTAGCTGATTTAGGCATAAAAAATATCAGGTTAATGACCAATAATCCCCGGAAAATCGCTGGTTTAGAAGGTTATGGCTTAAAAGTAGTGGAAAGGGTTCCTTTAGAAATCGATTCGGTTTGTAGTAATGAGAGATACCTCTTAACGAAAAAAGAAAAATTAGGACACTACATTTAAGTCAATAGGTAATAGGTGCTACAGTGCTACAGTGCTAAGGAAAAACTTATAGTCAATAGTCTATAGTCTATCGTCTATCGTCTATCGTCAACTAGCCACTAGCCACTAATAACTAGTCACCAGTCACCAGTCACCAGTCACCAGTCACTATTTGGGGATGGTGTGTCCCCATTCCAATCTAAGGAGGAAATTAAATGGCTAAGACTTATCAGGGAAAATTGCTAGCAGAAGGATTAAAAGTAGGCATTGTTGTAGCTCGTTTTAACGAGTTTATAACAAGCAAATTGCTAGGTGGGGCATTAGATGCTTTGGAACGGCACGGGATTAACCCTGAGGAGATAGAGGTGGCCTGGGTTCCCGGTGCTTTTGAAATACCCTTGATAGCTCAGAAAATGGTGGAAAAGAATTACGATGCCGTAATTTGCTTAGGGGCCGTAATCAGAGGAGCAACGCCTCATTTTGATTATGTCAGCGCCGAGGTTACTAAAGGTGTAGCCCAGGTAGGTCTAAAGTCAGGTAAACCAGTCATTTTTGGTGTTTTGACGACAGACTCAATTGAGCAGGCCATAGAGCGAGCAGGAACCAAGGCGGGTAACAAAGGCTTCGAAGCCGCCGTCACTGCCATTGAAACAGTTAATTTAATAAAAGATATTGAATTCTAAAAGCTGTTTTTTCTTAACCTAGCGGAACAAAGTGGAGCGAAACCTTAACCTAACGAAGTGAAACCTAAAAAAGGGTCGTTGAGACCCTTTTTTACTGCTGTCTGGGGTTATTAAAGCTAGGCGGTGTAGGCTGGGGTGGTCGAAAGTTCTGACCTGGTGTTGATAAATCAAAATAGAGCTTTGAGTCTTCAGTTATACCAAAATCTTTGTTTGAACCTTGATTTTGCACTTGATTTAAGGCCTCTCTAAATAAGGCATTATGAGCCTCTTCTCTATTTAATAAGAAATCAATGGTCTCACGCACATATTTATCATTAATTTGTCTGTGCAGGTATTCATAAACTACTTTAGCCCTCTGTTCTGCAGCGATGTTGGATAATAAATCAGCTGGCAGGTCACCTGTGACATTAACATAGTTAGCTGTCCAGGGTGCTCCTGAGGAGTTAACCAGCATGGGTGATAATCCGCCCAAAGTATGGGTTTCAATTTCACCAGCCGGTACCTTGCTAGCATCAACATCATGCCCGTTTAACAGGTTAATTGTCTGAGCTATCATTTCCATATGGCTGAATTCTTCGGAGCCTATGTCTAAAAACAGATCCTTGATGGCTTTGTCCTTAATTCGAAAGCTCTGGGAAATATACTGAAGTCCTGCCTTTAGTTCACCATTAGGTCCACCTAATTGCTCTTGTAATAAAGCAGCATACTGAGGATTGGGTTTTTCTACCTTCACGTCCTGTAATAGTTTTTTGTCATGCATAAACATTTTACTGCACCTCCTATTTCTTTTATTATTTGCCAATATGAAAATTTTATTAATATTTTTTTAAAAATAGGGAAAAATGAGTTTTGGGTTTAAAAATTTAAAATCTAAGGAGGAAAATTTTATGACTGCTCAATTAGGTGCCCATGAAGTTATGGAGGTACATGAGGTTTTATCAAGTGCAATTAATGCTATTAATCAGTGCCAGCTCTACCGTCCCCATGTTCAGTGCCAGCATCTTGCATCTATGATGGATCACCAGCTTCAATTTATGATTCAAGAGTATAATAATTTAGTACAGGCTGTTAACCAAAAGGGAATTAGTATGGGCTCACCCTACCGGTCACAATCAATGCAAAATTTCCAGCCCACCTATGGTCTTGACAATCCTCAAGTACAAAGTCCCAATATGTCACCTTATCAGTTAAATGATAGTGATATTGCCAGCGGAGTACTGGGAATCCATAAAGTTGGTGCTGCTTTTAAAATGCTTGCTACTTTAGAATGTGCTGATCCAAATTTAAGACATATGATCCAACAGGGAGCAATTAATTGTGCCGAACAGGCTTATGAAGTATGGCAATATATGAATCAAAAGGGATTTTATCAAGTACCGACTATGAAAGAAATGACAACTAATACTATAGCTAGCTCGTATAGTCCTGCTACTGGAGCTAATGTTATGGGTACCTCAATGAAAAACCCTAATATGCAAATGTAAAGATATTTTTTGAAAAGCCACCTGAAAAGGTGGCTTTAATTATTGAGCCACAGATTAACATTGATAAACGCGAATAATGTTATATAGTTATTTGTGGAAACATTTAACAATTGTCTGCGAACACATGTTCGAGTATAATAGAATACACATCAGTTTTAATGGAAGGTTGATATTTTATGCTTAATTACGCTACATTACCTGAACATGATGTTTTGTGTATTGATATGAAAAGTTTTTATGCTAGCTGTGAGTGTGTTTTTCACGACTTAGATCCATTAAATACTTATCTTGCAGTAATAGGGGACAGAAAGTACAGTGGAAGCATTGTTTTAGCTTCTAGTCCTAAAATGAAAACAGATTATGGTATTAAAACAGGGAGTAGGCTTTTTGAAATACCTACTCATCCGGAAATTTACATAGTAGAGGCTAGGATGGCCCTATACCTACATCAATCCTTACAAATAAGCCAGGTATTAAATGAGTTTGTTCCTTTAGAAGCAATCCACACTTATAGTGTGGACGAATTTTGGATTTGTATTGACGGTACTGAAAGACTTTTCGGCAGCAAATGGGAAATCGCTAAAAAAATTAGGGAAGCTATTTGGGATAGATTTGGTTTACCTTCTTGCGTAGGAATTGGACCTAATAAGTTTTTATCTAAGGTTATTTTGGATATAGAAGCTAAAAAAACAGGTATTGCTGAATGTCGGTATGAAGATGTAAAAGAGAAGCTTTGGCCCGAGCCCGTAGAGAAGGTATGGGGTATTGGTCGCAGGATGAAGCTCAATTTAAACCAAATGGGTATTTTGACTATGGCTCATTTAGCCCAATATCCCTTAGAACAGTTAAAAAAGCGTTTTGGAATTATGGGTGAGCAGCTTTACTGGCATGCTTTGGGTGTGGATTTATCTCCAGTTACAGGCTATCATCCCACTAATAATCAGAAGGGCTTTGGCCACGGTATAACCTTATTACGGGACTATAAGAAACTAGAGGAAATTAAGACGGTCACTTTAGAGCTCTGTGAGGAGGTGGCTCGCAGAGCTCGGGAAGCAAAAATGGCAGGCAGAACAATAAGTTTTGGCTTAAGATACAGTAATTATGAAAAGGAAGGTGGCTTTTTTCGTTCCTTTACAAGAAAGGAACCTAGTAACATTACTATGGAAATATATGAAATTTGTTTAATGCTCTTAAATAAAAATTATCAAGGAAGGGCAGTAAGACAGATCCACCTATCTTTGACTAATTTGTCACTTGATAAGGCTGTACAGCTTAATCTTTTCGAGGATAGGGTTAAAAACCATAGGCTCGGGTTTGTAGTAGATGAAGTGCGGGCTAAGTATGGTAGCACTTCACTTCTGCGGGCTCAGAGCTATACCCCTGGTGGAATTATGCCTGACCGGGCACAAAAGATAGGGGGGCATAAAGCGCTATGAAAGATAGAGGTGCAAAAAAGTGGTCAGCAATGATGCTGCCTGAACATAAAAAGCTGCTGGAGAAAATGTATGAAGAACAGGAGTATGTAAAAAAGCCTATTTTAGATTCAGATAAATGTGAGGAAATTAATGCTGTCTTGCTTTTAGCTATCAATGAGGGCAGGCGGATAAGATTTAAGGTATATCAAGAAAATCGCTTTAGGTTTATAGAAGGAATAATAAAGAGGTATATTTCTAGTGAAAGGAAGATAAAGCTTGTTGATAGCTTAGATAAGATTGTATTCTTGCATCTTGACCAGATTATTGATGCAGAAATTGTCTAGGATGTTAAATATCATAAAAAAGGCACTCTATTTATACAAAACTGCACCAACAGAAGCGGAAAGAATCATGGCAAAAAATATTTGTGGCAAAGCAATTATCGGTTTAATCCAGAGAGCAATATGGTAGGAAAAAAATAAAATACTTATAATTGCCGTTATTTCATTACCTCCTGAGATATCATCATTATTAGCTTTTTTACTATAAACTATGTCCGTTTATTGATTCAATAGTAAAGTAAACTTAAGTTATTGTCATGTTTTGCAATTTTAGGCGTAAATCGAGGTGTCTCAGGAAAATTTCGTTTGTAGTAGGATTTTGCAGAATTAGAGCGAAGTATATACCAGAAAATAAATCCAGTAAAATGATTGTAGGTGAATTATGTGTATTCATATACAGCCATAGTTGATTACTATGATAAAAATAGAGCGCAGAGACTTGTTAGAAAAACTGTCACAGCAAAAAATATGAAGGATGCTGAGAAAAAGCTTAATAATTTAGGGAAAATAATTAAGCTAAGCTGGGAAGATGTCCCCGATATAGCTGCCGATAGACAGTTGGAAATGTTTGGACGTTAATTGGTGACTAGTGACTAGTGATTAGTGGCTAGTGGCTAGTTGTTTGGGGCAATTTTTTGGATTTGGTGAGCAGCGCCCAGGAAAACCATTTTAAATTTACCACGGGCCCTCCAGGCACACGGATAATTTTCTTATAATAACCACTTGAGTAAGTAAAAAATCGCCAAGGTTGGCGATTTTTTAACGTATAGTATATTTTGTTTTTATCTTAACCTAGCGGAACAAAGTGTAGCGAAACCTTAATCTAACGAAGTGAAACCTAAAAA
>JUEF01000011.1 GCA_000802045.1 Peptococcaceae bacterium BICA1-8 | reverse complement strand
TAGGTGTTAGGCTGGTGGCTAACCTTTGCCTAATCCGGACTCTCACCGGCAAGAACTGCCAAGCTTAGCTTGGCGCACCAATTCTCAATTCTCACTTTTCCATTATTATAAATTTTTCCAACATTCATCTTCCCATAAACAATTCTATGTATTTCTACCTCATGTTCAATTACTACATAGAACACTAGGTAATTTTTCACAGGCAATATTCTGTATTCAGTTATAAGTGGTTCTATTGCTTGATACAGCTTACAAGAGTAAGGAAATTGCTGAAGGTGGGATATAGAATTTTCAAGGGTATCAAGCAGATCCATTGCAGCCTTTGGTGCTTTAAGGTTATCGGCAATATAACTTATTATATTTCTTAAATCCTTTTGTGCCAAAGGTAAATATTTTAACTTATACATTATCATTGCCTATCTTATCAACAAGGTTTTTCCTCAAACTAGAAAATACCTCTTCATGGGAATGTCGTAAATCGGTGGATTTTGCTTCCAGCTCTGCTTCTTTGAGCTTAAAATATATTTCACTTTCAAATAGTCTTCGTTCATAGGCTTCAATGCTCATCACAACCATGTCACCATAACCATTCTTTGTCAAAAATACAGGTTCTGCTGTTTCATGTACAATTTTTGAAATATCAGTAAAATGGTTTCGCAAATCTGAAACTGGTCTAATCAGCGGCATAATATAATCACCTCTTTATATTTTTAGCATAATTTTATCATAGTTATGCTACCGCATCAACAAAAAAATCAACTAAGTTTCACTGGTAACCTAGTTGACCTTCTCATGTTTAATATAGAATACTTTTCCAAATCTTTCTATATGTTCCTTTAACCCTTCATGTTTTAAAGACTCATAATGAACTACATCAAAGTAATATGGTAATGGTAATTTTCCGTTTAACTCTATATTTATTTGATTCAATATTTCATCTGTAATATAAATACCATATATGGCTAAGTCAACATCAGAACCATTTTTATGGTTTCCCATACTACGACTTCCAAAAATACATGCTTTATCAATTTCATTCTTTTGCATCAAAGCATTAATAATTAATTCCATACTTTTGGGTGAGATACCAAAACTCATTTTTCCTCTCCCAACTGACTATGAAGCAGATTATGTACTTGTAATATGGCTTCATAATATTCATCTTTTATCATTCTTATAGCGGAGTTAAAGCGCTCCTCATCATAGGTATGAGTTAAAATATTCCTTTTTTCCAACATATCCATCCATATTTCTCCATCCTGGATAAGCTCATACTGAAATGCTGCTTTTATTACGTCTCTTGGAAATTTTACCGCTACCGCTTTTGCCTCTAGATAATCTTTTAATGTTTTCCAGGCCAACTCAAACGTATATTCAAACCTTTGAACTAAGCCCTCTTTTTCAAGTAAACTAAGTTGTTCAAAGTCTAAAATGGCAGAATGAAACTGGCGGTAAGCTTTATCAAAATTCTCAAATCTTTGTCGCCATCTAATTTCCTTTTCGTTCATTTTTACCAGCTCCTTTTGCTTTTATTAACTAGTATTTTTTCCATATTATACCTTAATTATAGGTGAGCATTGCTAGTTCCACAAGTTTTAATTAATTCTAATTAAATTATTATATACTATCAATAGACGGATATTTAGCACCCTCTATTTACCATACTACTTCTCTTGCTTCAAATCTTCCCCTTGGTCACTTGGTCAGCCCTTCCTAGAATAATACTTTTGATTTTTACTCTTTGGCTTATCGGGCATTGTCATCTTCATTTTTCCATTTTTAAGCAATGGGTAAATATATCTCTTAATAAAATAGGATGGTGCTTCAAATCCAAATCGCTTTGCAATATCTTCCCTTGAACGTGGTGTGTTGCAATAACTTAAAATCTCCTGTTCCATATCTACATCTTTATTCTGGACAGTTGCCTTTTTATAGAATATAACCTTAAACACTCCTCGCCTGTCAATAAATACTGGAGCAGGCATATCCGCCTTTTCAAGTTCCGTTACTATTGTAGGAATGCCAGAGAAACGGTTTTCTGTATCAATCATAATCTCTAAAGCTCCTGCTAAATATGGGTTTCTTGTATCCGCAGATGCCTTACCCAAATCGTCTATAGTTATCCTTCCATATAGACCACCTGGATTTTCTAGTTCCAACCTATCCTCATACATAACCAAACGTATGGGGGAACGATCTGTATGTACACTATAATCTCTATGTATAAGTGCATTTAGTATGATTTCCCTGACTGCCTTTATTGGATACTCTGGTTTGTCCGCACGGGTTCCTTCTTCAGTTATGATGGTTTTTACTTTCATATTTCTTCGTACAAAAGCAAGAGTACCTTCAAGCATTTGCTGCATGGTACCTTCGATACGCTTGTTATCAACAAAACGTTCACCATCATCACCAAGTTCACCTATTCCCTTTCCCTGCACAACCATTGCTGTAACACTAAGCTGTGGAAAGAACTCCTGAGGATATTCACTAAATAACATTAATCCAGCTAAAGTAGGTAGATCATCTTGATAGATACCCTGAGTTTCCAGTATACGTTCGTCCACAAGATTTAATAGATTCTGTTTTAGCCTACGTAGCTTTATCAAGTACTCATTTACATTGTCCTTTGAAAGGTTTTCTATCGTTGCTCTCTCAACAGTACGAAGTTCATCATGTATTCTTCTTTTAAATGCTTCATAACTATATATTTCATATTCAGTCATAGGCTGGTCTGAATCACCAACACGGATATAAGATCCACGCAATCTTCCTGCACCTTTATAATAACATGGCTTTTCATATATATCGCACTCAGAAATTTCTGCACTGACTACTAATTTATCTTCTATTTGAGCTACCGTAAACAAAGGTCTCACAACAGGTTCCATCTGTAAGGATTGTTCCATAACCTTCTTCTGAAGTTCCTGTGCATCATACACACCTACCACATCATACCCGGCATCTTCGTCAATTCCAAATATAATTATTCCACCATCAAGTTGATTGGAAAAGCTTGACAAAGTACCATAAAGTTTTGTAGGTGTACCTCCTGAGGCATTCTTAAGTTCTAGATGCTGTTTTTCACATTTTTCTAAAATAACCTTCTTCACTAATTGCACTAATTCATCTTCTAACACAGGATCTCCTCCTTTTCAACAGCATCATACTATAATTTTATGCAAATATCAATATTTTTATACAAATATTTTTTATTTTATTCAAATATTCTTATTTTATAGAAATATATTTTAACTAAATTAATTTGAACTTATCTATTATATACTTACGTACAGGATTCTCCACAAAAGTAATAAGTATCAAGCCACCATCATCAATGCCTACTAAAAGACGCCCTGTATGATAATTTGCAAAGGCTGAAATTGTTTTTAACAGTGTTTTTGAATAATCTCGCTTGAATTCAACAGACTTATTCTCGCCTCCGATTATGAAACCATTTAAATGATTCATATTTCCATCATCCTTCCGAACGAATAATCCGAACGCTAAATAGTTCGTTCCCCCTTAGTTTAGCATTATTAATTGAAAAATTTAATGCCTATTATCCATATTATTGCAAATATGGATAATAGGCATTAATGCAGGCCTGTTTCGCTTTATATGTAAGATTACTTAGATTCATATCAGTCTAATCCTCTTAAAGCATATGTAATCCCTTGTTACAACCACACGAATCGTTCGTTCCCTTGGTTTCCTCTCTCAACCTCAACCTTAGCCTTAACCTGCCCCGTAGGGGCATGGCATCAGGCAGAATGCACCTTCTTAAAACTCGATGGCACTATAGCACTATCGCACATCATGATAGCTTCACATTCATCATCACACGCCATTTTTCTATCATCACGTCTAAAATGCGGAATAAACATTCTTAATAATTCTTCCGTTTCGCACATATTCCGAGGAAAATGAATATTGTTAATATTATTAATTAACTCTTCAATTAAAGCTCCATTTAATCCATTAGGCTTAGCTACAAAAATACGCTTATGGGTTGTAGAATTAATCCCTTCTTCCGCAGTCAAGAGTTCCTCAAATAACTTCTCTCCGGGACGAATGCCTGTAAATATAATTTCAATATCTTTTCCAGGTTCAAATCCCGATAGCTTAATTAATGTTTTTGCCAGGTCAAGAATTTTAACAGGCTCTCCCATATCTAGTACAAATACTTCTCCACCTTTAGCTAATACACCTGCCTGAATAACTAACTCAACGGATTCCGGTATGGTCATGAAATATCGCACCATATCTGGATGGGTAACAGTAACAGGTCCGCCTTCAGCTATCTGCTTTTTAAATAACGGTATGACACTTCCTCTACTTGCAAGTACATTACCAAAACGAACAGCTACAAAATTAGTTTTACTGGTTTTATCAATGTATTGAATAATAATTTCCGCTAGCCTCTTTGTAGCTCCCATCACACTTGTAGGATTTACCGCCTTATCGGTAGATATTAGGACAAATTTCTTGACCCCAAATTTATCAGCAGCCTGTGCCAGATTATATGTACCCATTACATTATTCTTAATTGCCTCTTCAGGGTTTGCTTCCATTAAGGGTACATGTTTATGGGCTGCTGCATGATAGACAACATATGGTTTATATTCTGCAAATATTTGTTCAATAGTTTTTTTATCTCTTATATCTTTAACCAAAGCCACAATTTCAATATGAGGATAGTTGCCTCGCAATTCCATCTCTATATCATACATATTATTTTCACAGTTATCTAAAAGCAGCAGCTTACTCGGCGTATACTTTAAAATCTGTCTACACAATTCTGACCCAATAGATCCCCCAGCCCCAGTTACTAAAATGACTTGTCCCTGTAAGTAGCTCGAAATACCTTCAAGATCAACTTTCACCGGTTCTCTTCCTAGCAAGTCTTCAACCTGCACTTCCCGTATCTGATTAACTGTCACATTTTCTTCAATCAGGTCATATATACCAGGTAATATTTTGATTTTTACATTGGAGTTTGCACACATACTCACGATTTCTCGAATTACGTTACCTGCAACCGATGGTATAGCAATGATTATTTCCTCTAGTTTAAACTTGGAGATTAAATAAGGAATTCTATCCCTTCCCCCAAATACTTGCACACCTAATACCTTTGAGTTCTTTTTCGAGGAATCATCATCAACAAAGCCTACCAAGCTTATTTCACCATTATAGTGACGCTTAAGCTCTTTTGCCAAAAGAACTCCCGTATCTCCGGCACCAACAATTAATAATGGTTTGCCTCCGGTTTGCTGTAATGGCTTTAAACCATAATCCCTTAGTAGACGCCATAGCAAGCGGGAACCACCTATTAAGAAAATATTCAGCAACCAGCTTATTGGGAAAAAGCTACGAGGTAAAGGTAATTTACCACCCTGCATAATAAAATACACTAGAGCAGAGTTAATAATTGTACCTAAGGTAACCGCGATAAGGACTGAAAATAATTCCCCGATACTAGCGTATTGCCAAAGCCGATTATATAAACCCAAAATGAAAAAACTACCTAATAAAATTATAGTAAACAATACCGCTAATTTAGTATAGTTTTCAAAATAATTCACAGGAATTTTTCCGTCAAATCGCAAATATAATGATCCATATAAACCAATATTAACTAGAATAATATCAATTAGGCCTAAGAAAATTAACCGTATGTATTTATTCATCAAATGAACACCTCTAAAATTACAGATAGTAATGCATTATACAAGGTGAAAATTGCAATGTTTTTCTAACGCAACATTATAAGGATTTGAAAGGATTGAAATTGTTTTATTAACTCTCAATTCTCACTTTTCCATTCTCAATTAAGTTTAATGTTCTCAATTATTTTTATTTTACCATAACTACTAATTTTATTAAACTCCAAGTCTTTCCTGCTTCTACTCTTCAAGCTTTTAAGACTATAACCCTACTTATACCCGTCAGTCTTGCTATTTGACGTGTAGACAATCCTTCTTTCTTAAGTAACCTCAAATATTTTGCCTTTTTTTCTATTTCTTTCGTTTGAAGATCTATGCAGTGAGGCACATTACATACTCTTTTAATGATCTCTATCGCTTCAATATCTAATATTTTTTTCCTATCTTCTATATCTAGACAACCTTCATTACTAAGAGTTTCATGAAAAGATTTAAAGTTATCAATTGCTTTTGTTCTCTCTTTTCCGAAAAATCCTAATATAAAGTCAGCATCTATTATTTCATCTTTATTTACGAATTCACAATAACTACTCCATTTATATAATCCTCAATATCTTTTACCAACCCTGCCTTCAAGGGATTTTGATGTATATATCTCAATACTGCTAATAGATACTTTTCCCCTTCAACTGGTTCACTTTTATACCTATCCTGAAACAAATGCCCGCAGCGGTTATATTTAAGATTATACCAATAGACGTAGCTCGCCCCTATTCGCCTCATAATTATTCCTAATTCTTCGTCCTCTTCTTTAAGAAGCAGATGTATATGATTTCCCATCAAACAATAGGCATAAAGCTTGTAACCACTTTTATCTTTATACTCCATTAGAGTTTCTAGAAATTTAATAGCATCTTCATTTTCCTCAAATATTGTTTGTCTATTAATTCCCCGTAATAT
>JUEF01000010.1 GCA_000802045.1 Peptococcaceae bacterium BICA1-8 | reverse complement strand
TTCCACTTATCCTCTTAATTGAACTAGAAAGGGGTTCCTCCACCTCTTTTATTAATAGGTGAACATGGTTATCCATTAGACAATAACTATAAATTTCATAATTACTTACTGCCTTATAATGTTTGATTGTCTTAAGCATTTTTTCTTTGTCAATATCATCTTGAAAAATATTCTGCCTATTTATTCCCCGAAACATAATATGATATATCCCGGTATTACTTCGTTCCCTTGCAGCTCTTGGCATAAAATCACCTCAGGATAATTATACCAGTTTTAGTTTAAGGGGACAAGTCACCTGTCCCCTTGTCCCTTTCACTGTTTAAATAATTTAACTATTTCAAGATTATTTTTTTGAAATAAATCTGTTAGAAACTCTTCAGAATAATAATTTATAAAAAGCGGCTTACCTTCGGTAAAGCTTGCTGTTTTAAAATTATGTCCTTTACCTTCCATAGCACTAATATATATATCCGTCGTCAACTATAATTTTTGAAATCTTAAATATAAACTCTTTTGCCTCATCATCGTATAAATATGGCAAACAAAAAGAACTGATAATAACATCGAATTGCCGACTCACAAAATTTAAATCTCTAATATCCTGAATATAAAACTCTGCATTTGGAACATTACTTTTTGCAAGTTTTATCATTTTCTCAGACAAATCAATTCCTTTTATATTAAGCTGTGGTTTCCTCTCTAGTAGGAATTTTGCAACATTTCCAGGACCACAAGCTAAATCTAATACATTAGAAGAGGGTCTTATTAATAAAGAAAAAAACTCTAATGTATCTTTATACAAATGTAAGTCCATAAATTTTTTCTCATAGTTATTAGCTGACAAATTATATGTATTTATTGTAATTGCTGTCTTGTCCATATAGAAGCACCACCCCTCTCCTCTTTGACCAAAAATTAATACTTACACAAAATTAAATAAAAGCCGAGCATTGCGTCTAACGTCCCGAGAATTCCCGACGCGCCTCAACCACATTCATCTATGCCAAGTGTTGGGAATTCTTTGTTATCGGCTGTAGCCACAGCCCCATAGACCAAGGACAATTATTTAATTACAGCCACATATGTAATTTCAGGAGCTGAAACGAGTCGCTCAATAAATGATAGTGACCTTTTATTCTGGTGTTTTCTAATTAGATGTAAAAAACCTCCGATCCCATTTCTAACATAGTTTAAGTTCTTTGCTAAATGTTTGATTTCAAATCCGTAAAACGGTTCTGTTGAATGAATAAGTTCATTTCTGGCATCTTTCAATTTCATAAAATGATCCCATTCAATCCCTTTATTTATAACATCTATGTTTTTTCCAGTTGATATCTGAAATAAAAGCTCAATTCGTTCAACAAGGTTAAATGTATTTTTTAATTCTTCAACTTGCGGAGAGTTATTTCTTTCAAATTCATAAAATAATAGATGCCTATTTATAAAGGCTTCAACCAAAGAAATACAAGAAAACAAGTATGACCTATAGAATCTACATGTTAATTCAAAGCTATGTAAATTGCTCTGATTACATGCTTCTTTCCTAAAATAAAGAATATCAGTCACAATTTCATTTTCAATTGGGTAAATTCTTAAAGGTGCTTTAAGTTCTTTGTTATAATTTAAAAATGTACAAGTATATTTTGCATCGTTAACATTTGTAGCTACTCCAAATATACTTCCGAATAAAACATCTTGATTATCAATAAGATGATGAAGCTTTGGTATGTATCCATGTAACCTAGCCTCTTTTACTAATTCCCTAAAACTATAGCTCACTTGTCCTTTGGGACTATTTACTATAACAGTAGAATTATCCCAGCCCCCCTTGGGCTGCTTAACCCCAAGCATCTCCAATATTCTTATAGTAAACTTTTTGGCCTTATCTGCTGAAAGATGATAAAAACCTATTTCTAAATAATAATGGTTTGGCATTATTTATCCCCTTAAAAATATTCCAAAATAACCCTTAAAATTCCCTGAAACACTTTTACCTAACAATCAGTGGCTATTGCCGATAACGTTTCCGCCATCCCGACGCTCACCGACCTCAACGCCTTGCCCAATAGAGTGAGTGTGGTCCGGCAGGCTACCTGACTACACTATTTCGGACCCGTTAGTAGGAATGGACGTGTTAACGTGAGCATTTCTAGTATTAGGTTAATTTTGTTTCTAATAATCGGTTTTTTTCAACTATCTCTCCAAGTATAATTTGTATTGCTTGCATTATTATCACAGCTTCTTCTTGAAGCCAACTCTTATTGCTGCCATCGTGTATTGTATAATTACCAGATTTTCGGACGGTATGCAAAAGATTTACAATCCGAGGTGAAATTAGGTTATCTCTTTCAGCTTGATTAATTAATTCTACTAAATTTTCTTTTGCGACTCTTCCTGTGGATTTCAGGTAGTAAAGCTTCAAAGCTTTCTCTATAATTAAACGACTTTGCGTAATAACGTATTCAGGGTCTATACTAACCATTTGTGGAAAAGCTTTTAATGGCTTCTGATCTAACACTTCACCAAAATAATTAAATTTATCTTGTATAATATCATCAGTCTCCTTATCAACAAAAAGCTTACTTTGTGGTGAGGATATCGTTCTATCTATTTGAACTTGGTAAAGTGTAGAGTCCTTATTTATAACACTTTTATATGCAGTCATTATTAGTTCTAAATATTCTTTTTCTAAATTTGTATTATTAATTTTTCTCTGCAAGCTATTAGTCTCATCTGATTTCCAAGACAAACCGTAAAATTTAGGACAAAGTAATAAATGGTTTTCAGTTGTGTAAATAGTGAGAAAGTCTTTATTCAACTTTCTCTTCAGGGTAGCTGTAGCCCATAAGACAAAACCTTCTTTTCTGGGGTGAATTTTAAAATCCAGTCCTTTTTGTTCTAACAATGTTAATAAGAATCGGCATATATTTTGAACTTGAGTATTAATCGATTTATAAGTATTTGATTTTAAAAATTCCTCAACATTTTGATATACTGGTAATTCTTCACCAATGTTATTATCACATTCAGTTTGCTTTTCCATTTTGGTCTCTTCTTTAAATACATAACCATAGTCCCTTAATCGATTTTTACACAATATTCTTTCATCTTCTGTGAACAATTCCCTATATTTATCTTGTAATACCAAGTGTTCTACAGAAAGATCTAGTCTTCTTTTTTCCCATAGCTTAAGGAAACCTTCTGTCCCCCCATCTTTGGTTATCAATTTTTTAGCTGTTTCAAGGCCACCAATTTCACTTAACATCTGAAGAAATCTTGTAGGATAGTATTTGCATTCTCTCCCTGCTCTAACATAAATCTCCTTCATATCTAACTCAAATTGTTTATTTATATCCATACTGCCCACATCCTAACAATAAAATAAATAGGATTTACCACACTCAAACATTATATATTTAACTGTACAAGGCTAACCGGTAAGGGTACAAATCTGGTTTCTAAACTTATTTAAAAACTGATCCACTGTATAAAGACTATCCTGGTAAAGTCCATAACCCATGAAATTACTAACCGCAAATTTAACTTCAGCGAGTGGATTAGATTGTAAATTCAACATAACATCCTTAAGAATTGTTGAATCAGGGTCATGATTTGCTATAGCAATAATAATTTCGGGCTTCTTATCATTAAAACTAACAATTCTCTTTTGGTTACGTATTAATCCCAATTCTAATTTCTGGTTAAAGACAGTCTTCATTTCTTCTTTCAGGTCAATTAGGTTTCGGGGATTTGTTAAGAAGTTATTAATATCAAAAATGTGCTGCGCTAGCCCAGATGGGCCTGATAAAGCTTTATCCATATACTTCATCTCGATAAAAGAAAGACCAATATCTTTGTCATTTTTCCTGGATGAACTAGAAGAAGACCAATGGACTGCTATCATATCAAAACGGCCATTTTTATTAGCATACTCTATATCACAGATGAAATAGTCAGTTCCAGTTGCAGAGTCACTAAGATTGTTCTCCTGCACCGTAATCTGCTGAGCCGCTCTTTCTGATTTTGGTGATTTAGTAAACCAGAGGTCCATCTCATGTTTAATGTGAGGTATACATTTAATCCATTGATCTACTTTAGCTGGATTATTTAGCTCCTCTGGTAATACTGGAACATTAGTAGTTGCCTCATCTAGATAACCCCTATCAAAAAAGGCAAAAAAATTTCCTTTATTATTCTTAATTCTTAATATGTTTCCACCCCGATAATACAAGTTTATAGATTCTTCCCTTATTTCAAGACAAATGGTCGAATCTACGATTACCAAATTGAGAAAAGGGAAAAGTAATCCGAACTTAAGTTCATACATGAATTTATCTGAAAGTCCTCTACTCATTACTATCCTCCATTTCAAACCTATTTGTTATCTGGAAGGAACAGTATATTTTAGGGGTTCCCCCTTCATATCCGGCCCAGTTATTTACGCTGCTAAACTTACACAAAAAAGTCCCACTTCCGTATTCAAGATATCCATTATCTATAACTACCCCTCCCAGTAAAATCAATTGATAAGTCGCGGTAGGTGTGTCGGTTATTCGGCACCCCTTTGGGACAGATCCCGGCTTGCAAAATTCCGCACCGGGCTCATCGAGAATACACCCTTCAGTAATCAACAAATGGCTTCTTTTTCCTACAGAAACAATTTATGTTATATTTAACCAATTCGACAAGGTATATGTTAATCCTACTTTAAGGTCATAGTTTTTTACCCCATATTTCGCTTATATTCGACAATCAGTAGAATAATAATTTTTAACAACTTCAATTAACTAAGCCCAACTCAAAAGTTTGCGGCATTTTAAGAACCATCGTAAAATTAATATACAAGAAGGTTTCTGAGCCAAAATGCTCCGATTCCCATCTTGAGATTATCTGTTATAAAATCTCTCTCCCAAGCTTTTAACCTCCTCTAGATTCACTAGATTTTTCATCTAATGCAGTAATTTAATAATCCTCGCCCAATAAAATCAAGGAAAGATTCATCAAAACCAGATAAATCTAGCGCATAAAAAATAAGAGGCATCTAGATGCATAGAACATCTTGAATATCTCTTATCGTTGTTTTGGTGCGGTAGAGAGGACTTGAACCTCCACGGAGTTGCCCCCACTAGAACCTGAATCTAGCGCGTCTGCCGATTCCGCCACTACCGCATAATATTTGAATTGCAAATATTATTATAGTTACTTTTATGCTACCTGTCAATAAAGGCGAATTGTTCCCTGGAAAATATACAAGAAAAGGTAAAGGTCGGCAACCTGCCGACCTTTAAATGTTACATATTTATATTGATGTTATCATCAATAGGTGGAGAAGTTAAAGCTTTATAAGCTTGGACAATAAGAATAACGGCTAGAACAAACAGTGCAATAGCAAAACCTACTAAGAGGAAATTGCCGCTGGCTAAGTTTGCTTGAATAAGTAAAACTAATGCTATCAGTGTAGCAGTGAACATGAAAATAGTTGGGAAGATTAACATTTTGTTATTCTTTTTGGAATTCTTCAACCATACAGCTACTGTTATCAAAGCTAAAGCAGCTAGGAGTTGGTTGGCAGATCCAAACATTGGCCATATTTTAGTCCAGCCATTCAATGCTAAATAACCACCCAATACTACTGTTATACCAGTTGCAACATATCTATTAGTTATTATAGATTCTTCTTTTTCACCATCTTTAGAGAAAAACTCCTGGAATATAAAACGTCCAAGACGGGTAGCAGTATCTAAACTTGTTAATGCAAAGGCAGACAATGCTAAAACTGCAAATTGCTTCCCTACTACCATACTAATTCCAAGAGCTGTTAGGAAGTTTCCAACACCATCAGCAAAAACGTTAATTGGACCACCGGCACCTAATAATTCAGTTAATTTTGGTCCAACTATATAAGCTGCAGTTATTAGAGCAACTATTGCAAGAACACCTTCAATAAGCATTGAACCATAACCGATCAGTTTTAAATCTTTTTCACTCTCTAGCTGTTTAGAGGTCGTACCGGATCCAACTAAAGAGTGGAATCCGGAAATAGCACCGCAGGCAACGGTTATAAATAATATGGGGAATAAAAACTGTTTATTTACTACAAATCCATTATAGGGGGCAAGCTGCAGTGTTGGCTGAAAAATAAGTATTCCGATTACCGCTCCACCCATCATTGCATAAAGAAGAAATGAATTGAGATAGTCCCGAGGTTGTAGTAAAATCCATACTGGTAAAACAGAAGCTGCAAATATATAAATAATTAAAAGATAGATCCAAGTCATTTGTGTTAGCGCCAATGGGAATAGCATCCCTAACCAAACACATAAGAATAATAATATTACTCCAACTATACTAGAAGTAGTAAGGTTCATGTTCATTCTGTTTACAGCATAACCAAAGCCCATTGCTAGGAAAATAAAGAGAATAGAAGATGAACCGGCAGCAGGAGTACTAACAAAAGCATTAGCAACAATATTGAGGAAAGCAGCTACTACCAGGATTAAGGTCAACCAAGCAAAAATTGCAAATAATTTCTTTCCTGTTTTGCCAATATTAACTTCGATAACTTCTCCAATACTTTTTCCATCATGTCTGACAGAAGCGAAAAGTGAACCAAAATCATGAACACCACCAAAGAAGATGGAACCAACAATAATCCAGAGGGCAACTGGAATCCAACCAAAAATACTTGCAGCAATTGGACCTACTATAGGTCCTGCCCCAGCGATAGATGAAAAATGATGACCAAGAAGAACGGGAGCCTTTGCTGGACAAAAGTCAACACCATCAGTCTTAGTACAGGCAGGTGTCTTTTTAGTGGGATCAATACCCCATTGTTTTGCCAACCAGGAGCCATAAGTTACATAAGCGATAAGAAAACATACGATTGCAAAAATAACTAACACTAATGCACTCATCAAGAAGACCTCCTATTTATTTTTATTATTATCTTCCACCAAGTGCTGATAAAATTTCTGTACCTCCTTCCCTGCTTTATTTGTATACACTTTTTGGGAAGATAAATCTATCAAAACCAATCTTAAATCGCACCACCCTTGGAGATAGAATTTATAAACTTTACAATATTTAAACTTTTCAATATACTTTTCAAGGCTTTCTTGAGGCGGGTTTTCTGTAAAAAAGACTCCGGTAACAAAAGTTTTCATATGATTTTCATTTGGTTCTATTAAATAATCTATTCCACTTTTGAGACTCTCAATCATATTATCTACATCATCTTTAGAAATATTTTCATAATATTTTACAAAACAGTGTTCATCATGGGTCATACGCCACATATTGAAGCTTTTAACACCAAAATACTTCTCATTAACCTGATAAAAATGAGCATAAAGATCGATAGGAAAAGAAACAAAGTCTGGCTGATCTTTTAAATCATAATAAATTTCAAATTTTCCCTTGATATTTTCTAAAAACGTTTCTTTGGTCATTTGATCACCCTTACAAGAAGAAATTTTGCATCATATTAATTAGTGCTCAGAAATTTTAGAAATATCTGTTTATTAAATAATTATGCCTTACTATAACTAAATTTTTCAATAATAATTTGTCGAATGGTATTAATAAAATAATAAATAGTCAAATAGGAGGTTGAACGGTTGTTATCTAATGCCAAATATTTCTTTAAGGCGTTTCGTTTGAATCCTGCTTACAGGGATAGTGGTTTTTGAATCATCATCTAAAATTATTTGACAACAACCATGAAATAATGGTTCAATAACTTTTATATAATCAGGATTTACTAAATAACTGCGATGAGCTCGAAAAAAGGCCAGTCGATTTTCTAATTCATGGAGATTAAAAAATGTTTTATATTTACCCTTATGACAATAAATTGTTACCTTCCCTTCTTCAGCATTACAATAGAAAATTTCAGAGGGTTTAACAAGATAAATACGCCCATTATCCTCACAAGGTACTTGTTGAAATGCATTTTGAGGTAAGACGTTATTTATGTTAGTGAGCAAATCTTCAATTTTCTTGTAATGAACTAAATATTCACACTTATCTTCTAGTAGACGCATTACTGTTTTGGATAACCTTTGAAGGCTAAAGGGTTTTACCAGGTAGTCGATTGCATTAAATTCAAAGGCATTAATAGCGTATTCGTCAAAGGCGGTTATGAAAACTATAGCTACCTCACGGTGGGATTTGTGAAGGATTTGCGCAACATCAAGACCATTGATTCCCGGCATCTGTATATCTAAAAAAACACAATGAGGGTTCAGTAAATTTATCTTTTCAAGAGCAGACCATCCATGCTCTGCTTCTCCAATTATCTCAACTTTCTCTGGAAAGTTTTCCTCTAATAAGAATATTAATTCCTTGCGGGATGGTATTTCATCATCAACAATTAAGACTCGGAGTTTTGAATTCATCATATCCCACCTCTCTGTTATCAGGTATATTAAAAAAAACATTAGTTATTTCAGATGAATCTAGAATTTTCAAACCGTACTCAGGTCCATAAATATTCTTTAGCCGCTCGTTTACATTAGATAGTCCAATGCCAGTTCCCTTTCCAAAACCTTTTAGTAAAATCTTTTCTCTGATATCCTTTGAAATTCCAACTCCGGTATCACAAATGCAAAAAGCTACCTTACCCTCTATTTTAAAAGCCTTTATTAGTATCTGACCCCCCTCTATTTTAGGAGCAATACCATGCTTAACTGCATTTTCTACCAGTGGCTGCAAAATAAAAGCTGGAATTTCAAAATCTAATAGCTCATCAGGAATATCATAAATTATATCCAATCTGTTTCCAAAGCGGGCTTTTTCAATAGTTAAGTAAGCTTTGATTAAAGCAAGCTCGTCATTTATCTTTACAAAATCGCTGTCATCCTTTAATGTTTTTCTAAAGAATTCTGATAAATGGATAAGTAACTGCCGGGAGGTCTCAGGTTCTGTTCTGCTGAAGGAAATAATAGTGTTGAGAGTATTGAATAAAAAATGAGGATTAATTTGAGCCCTCAACGCTTTAAGTTCGGCGGTTGTTTTTAATTTAGCTTGAGCCTCTAACTGGCCTAATTCTAACTGGGTACTCAAAAGCTGAGCAAGTCCTCTAGCTAGCTCAACCTTTACTGGAGACATTAAACTTGGCCGAGCATGATAAAATTTCAATGTTCCGATTACATCATTTTTTATTTTCAAAGGCACTACAACTGCCGAACCTAATGGACAATGGTTATGTTTGCAATCAATTTCTAGCGGGCTATTAGCAATAATAAGCTCCCCGCTACTAATAACCTTTTCGGTCAAAGTGGTTAATAAAATACTATTAGGTAGATGATGGTCTGAGCCTATACCAACATGAGCTAGAATCTTTTGCTTATCTGTTATAGCAACAGCATCTACCTCAGAGATATTTAGAATTATTTGTGCTGTAATCTGTGCTGAATTATGGTTCAACCCATGTCTTAGATGGGAAATGGTTTGGTTAGCAATTTCTAATGCTTTATGAGCCTGCAAGGCCTCAATTTTTTCCTGTTCTTTTTTGGCCTTATTAACTAAATGAATAAACAACATAATGCCAAAGGAATTGACTATCATCATTGGTAATGCAATTACTTTAACTAAATCTATGGCCTCATTAAATGGACGTGCAATTAATAATATAATCAACATTTGCAAAGCTTCTCCTAATATTCCTGCGGACATCCCTAAAAGTAAAGATATTTTTCGATTTTCGATTATTTTGGGTAAAAAACCTGCTAATAAGCCCTCAATAGCAGTTGCCAATCCACAGGCAAAACCTGTATATCCTCCTAATAAGAATCTATGCCCACCAGCTATTAAGCCTGCCCCTAAGCCAACTACAGGTCCGCCTAAAAGCCCTGCTACTATAGCCCCTACTGCTCTGGTGTTTGCTAAAGCACCTTTAATGGGAATACCTAAGTATGTTCCGACTATAGAAATAATACTGAAAAATATAATCATTAAAAGTTTATCCTTGAGACTAAATTTTCTAGCGAATAAATTTTTAAAAACAGTACTCTGGGTAAAAAAATACGCAGCCAATCCTATTATCCCGATAGCTTCAAGTAATTTAATGAATAACTGGAAAACAGATAAATTTTGATTTGTTAAGAATAAATCAATCACAATATTTCCCCCGGTTTTATATTCAAAGTGGATTGACACTGAATGATGAAAATTTAATCAATTATATTTTAGATATATGTAATATTCTGCATATTAACTAAATTTCCTTTCTTTCAAAATAAAAAGAAGAACCTAGGAAGGCTCTTCAGTAAGTTCTTTAGTAGGTTCTTCAGAATCTTTTTTTATCTCAATATATGATTTCGAATATTTTTTTAGCTTTTGCTCAACTAAATAATAAATTGTTCCTTTAGCATAATTTCCTTGTTTATCTTTTTTTCCTGCTGGAACTCCTGATAATATTTCGATACCTTCATCAATATTTTGAACAGCATATATATGAAATTTTCCATTTTCTACGGCTTCAATAACCTCGGAATTTAACATTAAATCAGAGATATTTTGTTCTGGAATTATTACTCCTTGGTCTCCGGTCAATCCTTTTAAGTTACAAATAGCATAGAATCCCTCAATTTTTTCCGTTATTCCACCAACTGGTTGGATTTCCCCTTTTTGATTTACTGAGCCTGTAACAGCAATCCCTTGTTTTATAGGTACCTCAGCTAGACTCGATAGTAAAACATATAATTCTGTACTTGACGCGCTATCTCCGTCAATTCCGCCATAAAGCTGTTCAAAGCATAGACTGGCTGACAGCGCAAGGGGCCTATCTTGGGCAAATTTTTCGCCTAAATAACCGATAAGAATTAAAAGTCCTTTGTCATGAATACTACCACTCAGGTCTATTTCTCTTTCAATATTAATTACACCGCTTCGTCCCATATATGTTGCAGCAGTAATTCTATTAGGCTTTCCAAATGCGTAATCCCCAATATTTACAACAGCAAGTCCATTGATCTGCCCAATTATATCACCTTCTAAAGTGATTAATAGCTTGCCCTGTTCAAACATCTCCTGAATTTTTTCTTCATATCTGTTAGACCGATATTTCTTTTCTCTAAAAGCTCGTTCTACATGTTCACTAGTAACATATTGAGAATTATCTATTGCTGCATAGACATCTGCTTCATAAAGAATCTCAACTAACTCATTAAACCTTGTAGTTAGTTTATTTTGATGTCCCGCTAATCTCGTACTATATTCAATAACTTTAGCAATCCCAGTTCTGTCAAAATGCTTTAGCTTCTCCTGCAGACAATGAGAACTTATAAAGGCAGCCATTTTTGACATAGAATCATAGTTTAAATCCATATCAGAATCAAAATCAGCTTTAATTTTGAAAAATTTGCGAAAATCTTCATCTTGACTGTATAAAAGTTGGTAAAGATAAGGATTTCCTAAAATAATAATTTTTACATCAATTTTGGTTGGTTCTGGCTTTAAGCTTGCTATGGAAACAGCGCCATATTGTTCTCTGATATCCTCTATAGTCAACTCTTGGGTTTTCAATACCCGTTTTAAGCCTTCCCAGGCAAAAGGATTAGTTAAAACATCCTTGGCCTGCAAAACTAAATAACCGCCATTTGCTTTATGTAAAGCACCCGGTTTTATTTTAGTATAATCAGTTGTAACCGCTCCGAGTTCATTTACATATTCAATTCTACCAACCAAATTATGATATGTAGGATTAAATTCAAAAATAACAGGAGCGCCTTTACACTCACTATTATCAACTAGTACATTAACTTGATATTTTAGTAATAGTCCTTCTTTGCCACCTTTTTTTAACCAAGGGAAAGGTGATTTATCATCTTCCTCAGAATCAATAAAATCTTCTAAATTTTGCAGAATATCGTTTTGAATATTTTTTAAATAGGTTTGAATTCTGTTAATTTTACTATACTTATCCTGTAAATTTTTAATTAAATGACCGATTGCAAATATTGCCATCTCATTTTGTAATTTTTTAATTTTTTCTTTAACATTTTTCTCGAGCTGCTGAATAATTTTAACTACTTCAAGGGCCTTTTCCTGTACCTCATAAGTGTTCTTTTCAAATATGTCTTTTACGCTAGGCTCTAAATTATCATACTCATCTGCATTTAACTGTTTACCTTCATGGACTGGAATGCTTAGATATCCCGAGTTGGCATATTTTAGTATAAACCCTTTTTCTTCTGCAAATTTATGAAGCTCTTGGATTATTTTTTGTTTTTCATTTTGATAATCTTTAAGAAACTGAGTTTTACTTTCTTCATATTCATCGCCGGCAAATACTTTTGTGATAGCTTCCTGCAAGTCACCTACAAGATCCTCCATATCAGTTTTAAACTCTTGCCCTTTTCCACAAGGAAGAGTAATGCAAATAGGATGACTGGTTTTTCTGAAATTATAGACATAACATATATCTTCTGGAGTTTTTTCTTTTTGAGCAAAGTCTTTTAGCTTTGATTTTATATAACGGGTCTTACCTGTACCCGTTAATCCTGACATAAATAAATTATAGCCGCTGCGTTTAATGCTTAAAGCAAATTCTGTTGCCTTTACTGCCCGTTCTTGCCCAATAATTCCTTCTAAAGGTATAATATCCTCCGTTGTTTCAAATTCAAAACCAAGTGGATCAACAAATCTTCTTAATTGTTTAGCTTCTAATTTCAAATTATTAATATTAATAAAAATCACCCCATAATCTCTCTAAAAATATATAGCTTCTCTATATTTTATTTACACATCAATTTATTAATGAAAACATTTAATTATTTCCAAATCAAACTTATATTATCTCCTTCTTTAAGAATAGAAGTATATTCAGCTTCTTGGCCATTTAGAACTATTTCCAAATTTGATTTGCCTAATGGTGGATTTTTTAAAAAATTTATCTGGGGGAAAACATCTACTAAAATAGGACTTTTATTAAATTTGTAGGTAATCTCCAGAACATCACCGCATTCTACTCTATCGGTTAAACTAGCAGCTAAGCCGTTAATAACAATTTGATAACTGATAGTAGACAAGCTTACTAATTGTTCATTAACCGTTACCGATAACTGTGTTTTTTCTTCCTTTTGCATAACTAAATATTTATCCATAATTTCTGAAACAGAATAATTATTTTCACTATTTTTTTCTAATATAATCTTATCTTGAGGCTTAACATTTTCAAATAAGCTTAATGGTATGCCGTTTCTGGATATTTTAAAAGGATATAATGTAATTTCTTTCTTTATTTCATTTATAATTAGAGAAAGTTTGCACTCTTTTATAAAGTCCTCTAGGCCCCATAATTCAAAGAGCTCGCCTATTTGAGTAATTTCACGTATAAAGATTTTATCCCCATCTTTTATTTCTACCTCTGAGGACTGATTTTTACCATTTATGATAATCTCGAAAGTTAAATATTTCTTTTTCCCATCAACCTCAATCCAATTAGGCTGTCCCAATAAATCCCTTGCCCAACCCTTTCCAGGACTGCCATCTTGAGCCTTTATATATTCTATCTTACTTCTGGGCTGTAATTGTGTATCTAATGCAGCGGCTGCTCCATTTACTCTTATGATAGCTTTTTGCCCTTGAGAACCCGGAAATGTCTTGATTTTTCCGTTTACCTCCACTGTAATAGCTAATCCCGGTTTTCCATATACTTTACCCGTATCTATTCCTGCCGCTAATAAGGCATCTAAAACGGTGTTTTTACCCAGGTTCAATAAATTGATACCATAGTTATTTACCTGTACGGGTATAAAACCTAATGTTAAGTGTTTCATGGCAGTTAAGCCAATTCCTATAGGTGTAATAATTTCTGGACCTTGAAATTCTTGAGGAAGGTCTATTATATCTTTAATAGAAGACGCTCTTTGGACAGCAACCCTTTGTTTAGATAATCCCAAGCTATCAGCTATATAGTCAACAATGAGTGGGGTCAAACTACCCCCTCCAATCAAGATGACTGCTTGTGGGGGATTAATATTTAAACTAATAATTTCCGCAGAGATCTTTTCTGCCAGCATCTTAATCGTATCAGATATATCCTTTACTATGTCTAGTCCTTTCAAAGAATGTTCTATACCCAAAATATCAGAAAAAGATAATTCCTCTTCCATACTTAAATATAGCTTTCTCTTTAGTAATTCTCCGTCATTAAAATCCAAAAGGAATTTCTCACATAAAGCTTCAGTTATTTCATCTCCAGCAATAGGAACCATACCATAGCCTGTTATAGCACCGTCATATGAAATTGCGATATCGGAGGTTCCCGCACCAATGTCAACTAAAGCAAGATTAAGCTTACGCATGCTTGGGGGTAGAATTGCATTAATTGCAGCAATAGGCTCTAAAGTTATATTTGCAAGTTCTAATCCATTTTCTGTTAAGACTACCTGTAAAGAATCAACAACTACCTTTGGTAAAAAAGCAGCTACAATTTCTAAACCTACTTGACTGCCTTTTTGACCTATTAAGTTTCCGATATGAGTATTATCAAGAAAATACTTAGTTATACTATAACCTACACAGTAGTATTCATTGGTTTGGTCATTATTTTGTTCCGTCAGTAATAAGGCTTGAGCATTTTGAGCTGCTTTTAATTCTAAATTCAATACATCTTCATGTTTTATCTGAATTTGATTATTTACATCAAGATAGAATGCTGTTTTAATAGTTTTTAAAGCTCTGCCTGCAGCAGCTACAGCTGCTTTTTTTAGTTTAAAGCCTAATTTTGTTTCCATTTCTTTTTTTACTTTGTATAGTAGGGTACTTACCTTTGGAATATTATGAATTTGACCATCAAGCATTGCTCGGTCATCGTGCTCCTTACTTACCATTTCTTTAATATGTACACCCTGTCCATTATCTTCAAGTAATAACCCTACGATTGACCTAGTTCCTATATCCAAAGCAAATACTTTTTTACTTTTTTTCTTCATACTATCCTCCCTAAGACCCTATAACTGTTATAGAGAAAACTTTCGACTTTTATCAACTTATTCCTTGTTATTTATCCATAAAATTTATATAAAATAAAAACCCTGGGAGGTCAGGCAGGCAACTTCCAGGGTTAACTCTACTTAAGTATTATTTTTTATAATTTTCTTCCCATAGTTTTTTATAGTTTAAGGCATGTTTAACTTTTTCTTCCTGCTCATTAGGGTTCAACACCTTGACGGCTTTAGCAGGAGTACCTACAACTAAAGTATTTGGTGAAACCTTTGTGCCAGCGGTGACAACAGCACCAGCAGCAACTATTGCTCCTTCACCAATCTCTGCACCGTCTAGAATAATTGCCCCCATTCCGACAAGTACCTTATCATTAATTTTACAAGCATGTAAAATCGCTCCGTGGCCAACGGTAACATAATTACCAACTATTGTTGGAAGACCTGCGTCCGAATGTATTATAGTACCATCTTGAATATTACTATACTCACCAATAACAATCCTATCTAAGTCTCCTCTTAAAACAGTATTAAACCAAATACTTGCACCCTTATTTATCGTTACCTCACCTATCAAATATGCATTGCTTGCAATAAATGAGTCACTATGAATAACTGGCAAAAAATTATTAACCTCTATTAATGGCATGGGATCCTCCTTATGGTTTTTGATAAAAGAAAATAGCTATTGAATTAAAGCCTATTTCTCTAGCCTGAATTATTTGTTCTGTACTCCCGGTAAATAAAACACCTTGAGTACGAAGAGAATAAAAAAATCTACGGTATAATTGACTTTTTGTTTCTTCAGTAAAATATATTACTACATTTCTACACAAAATTAAATCAAAGTTAGTATCAAAAGAGTCCTTTAATAAATTGTGTTTCTTAAAGGTAATAGATTTCTTTATATTGTCTTTTACCCGAAAACTTCCATTCTGATTTACGATATATTTTTTTAAATAATCCTCAGGAATGCCACTTATATCTTTGGGAGAATATACTCCTTCAATTCCTTTATTTAATACATTTAGGTCAAAATCGGTTGCTAAAATTGAATAATTGCCCTGTGAGCAATACTCTTCCAAAATCATGGCTAAAGTATACGGCTCTTCTCCAGTTGAACAACCAGCACTCCAGATTTTAATACTCTTATTATTCTGTAAAAGAACGGGCAGTATTTTTTCCTTTAATACATCCCATTGAGACTGATTTCTGAAAAACTCTGAGACATTTATCGTAAGATGATCAAGAAAACGATTAAAAATCAGCTGTTCTTCCCTCATACGCTTAATAAAGTTATCATAGGTATCAATTTGCAGGGTTCGCATTAAACTGTTTATCCTACGCTCCATTTGAGGTCTTTTATACCCATGTAAATCTAAATCTAGATGTTTATTTAAGTCATTTAAGAAAATATCATATTTATCCAAACTCTTCTCTCCTTTTCTTAAATTGCCAATATATTAATTTCTATAATTATTTCAATTACCCTTTAAAGGAAAAATATAAAAAAAAGCACTTAGGAAATACTAAGTGCTTACTCAATATGTTTAGTTGTACTAAAAGCTATTTCGCTAGCCTCAATAGTTTCATTGATATCTTCCTCCGTATGAACCAGTGAGATAAATGATGCCTCAAACTGAGAAGGGGCAAGATATATTCCCTGGGAAAGCATTGACTGGAAAAATGCCTTAAATTTATTTAAGTTGGAGGATGTAGCTGATCGATAATCTCTAACTTTTTCTGAGGTAAAGAAACAAGAAACCATAGAACCTCTATTGTTCACAGAAATTTCTACCCCTGAATTGTTTGCTGCCTTTTTTAATCCTTGTGCTAATATGGTTCCGAGGTAATCCAGCTTTTCATATGTTTTAGGATCCTGTAATTCTTTTAAAGTGGCTAAACCTGCAGTCATGGCTAAGGGGTTCCCGGAAAGAGTTCCTGCCTGATATACAGGACCTTGGGGAGCAATAAGCTCCATTATTTCCTTGCGACCACCATACGCTCCAACAGGTAAACCGCCGCCAATAACTTTTCCGAAACAGGTTAAATCGGGCATAATATTATATAAGGCTTGAGCACCACCTAAAGCTAACCGGAAACCACTCATTACTTCATCAAATATTAGTAAGGCACCGTATTCTTGGGTAAGTTTATGTAATCCTTCTAAAAATCCTGCTTCAGGAAGAATAAGACCCATATTACCTGGGACGGGTTCAAGGATTATTGCGGCAATCTGATCTCCATTCTCTTTGAAAATTGTTTTTACCTGTTCTAGATCATTATAGCTTGCCGTAAGAGTTCCGCTGGCAATACTTAAGGGCACACCCGGGCTTGATGGGACACCTAATGTAAGTGCTCCAGAACCAGCCTTTATCAAAAGTGGATCAGCATGACCATGATAACAGCCTTCGAATTTAAGAATTTTATCTCTTTTGGTATAAGCCCTAGCTAATCTTAAAGCGCTCATTGTCGCCTCTGTACCAGAGTTAACCATTCTTACCATTTCAACTGAGGGTACTGCATTAATAATAAATTTAGCCATTTCCGTTTCAATTTCTGTTGGAGCTCCGAAACTTGTTCCTATTTTCAAGCAGTTTTGTAAAGCTTCAATAACCTTAGGATGTCTGTGTCCAAGAATCAACGGACCCCAAGAACCAACATAATCAATATATTCATTACCGTCGACATCTACGAGCCTAGAACCAAATCCATAATCAATAAAGACCGGATAATCACCAACTGATTTGAAGGCCCTAACAGGACTGTTAACTCCTCCAGGAATAAATTTTATTGCCTCCTGATAAAGATTCTGGGATTTATTATAACCTTTATGCACTTAATCCCCTCCTATTATTAAAATCCTTCTCGTCCATGATATAAACACCATGGCTCTTCAGCCATGTAATCACCTTCATTATAAAAGGCTGCCCGGGCTCTACAGCCACCGCAGGCCTGCTTATATTTGCATGTTCCACATCCACCCTTATAATCTAAGGTACGTAGGGTTTTAAATACTTCACTTTCTGCCCAAAGCCTACTAAAAGGTGTCTCCTTTACATTACCTATAGGTACATCTAAATATGCACAGGGCTGTACATTCCCAGTTGGACTAATGATACAATAGGATGTTCCTGCGAGACAGCCTCTTTGGAATCTTATATCCATTCCCATCTCTTTGGCAATCCGTATAAATTGTGGTGCACATGTAGGTTTAAGCTCTATAGAAACGTGCTTTTGTTTTTCCATTATTTTCGTTAATGTATCCTCATAATCTTTGGCCCGTAATGATTCAGTTTCAATATTGGCACCTCTACCTGTGGGAACGAGAAAAAAGAAATGGTGGGCTACTGCACCCTTTTCTACCGCAAAATCAGTAATATCTAAAATTTCATCCTTATTCCAGCCCATTACCGTTGTATGAATTTGAAAGGGCAATTTCTCGTGTAGACAATTTTCCATCCCCTGCACAGCTTGTTCAAAGCCGTCTTGATAGCACCTAAGCTCATTATGCTTCTGAGGGTCTAAGCTGTCTAGGCTAATACCCATTCCCATGACACCTAGGTTTTTTAGTTTTTTAGCAACGTCCCTGGTAATTAGAGTACCGTTTGTACCAAATACTGGACGTAAACCTAATTTACTGGCATGATCAACGAGCTCAAATATATCTGGTCGCATTAGGGGTTCGCCACCACTAAAAATCATAATTTTGAAACCGGCTTTTTTTATTTCTGTAATTAAGTTTTTACCTTCTTCGGTAGATAACTCTTCACTTGCTTTTAAACCTGCATCACGGTAGCAGTGCTTACAATACATGTTGCATTGGTTGGTTGTATTCCACGAAATAATCATCAATTAAACCTCCTGAAGCCAAGCAGCTATATCTAGGGCATGATAAGTTATTATTAAATTGCTTCCTGATCTTTTTAAGCCTGTCATCGATTCTAGGACAACCTTCTTTTCATCAATCCATCCTTTTTCTGCAGCTGCTTTAACCATTGCATATTCACCACTGACATTATAACTGGCAACGGGACAATTAAATGTATCACTAATGGTTTTTATGATATCCATGTAAGCAAAGGCAGGTTTTACTATAACAATATCTGCTCCCTCTTCTATATCTAATGCTGCTTCTTGGATTGCCTGCTTTACGCTGGATCTAGGGTCCATTTGATAAGTTCCTCTATCCCCGAATTGAGGAGTAGAACCAGCGGCATCTCTAAAGGGTCCATAAAAAGCAGATGCATATTTAACAGAGTACGCCATAATAAGCGTATCTTCATAACCAGCGCCGTCCAGACCTTTTCTTATTGCAGCTACCCGGCCATCCATCATATCAGAGGGTGCTACAATATCAGCTCCGGCCTGCGCATGAGTCAAAGCAGTTTTAGCAAGTAGTTCTAAAGTCGTGTCATTAACTATCTTGTTATCTTTTATTAATCCGCAGTGTCCATGGTCAGTATATTCACACAAACACACATCTGTAATAAGTAGTATTTCTGGAAAAGCCTTTTTTATTTTAAAAATAGTCTGCTGGATAATACCATCTTCGGCATATGCGCTGCTCCCGACTGCATCTTTTGCTTCAGGAATTCCAAATAGGATAATCGACTTAATTCCTTTTTTTACAACGTTCTCTAGTTCAGTTAGCAAGATATCAGGCGAATACTGATAAACTCCTGGCATGGACAAGACGGGATTTCGAATATTTTTTCCCTCTATTGCAAACATGGGATAAATTAAATCATTTAATGAAACGGCGACCTCACTAAGAGCATCTCTAAGTACAGGTGATTTTCTTAAACGCCGCATGCGTGTAATGGGAAACCCCATAAAGACCAATCCCCCTAATTCTTAAAATAATTGAGAAGAGCTGTAATTAAACCTTCTATAGTATATTTTTCTGCGGTTATATCAACCTTTAATCCCATTTCCCGGGCAGTTTCCGCAGTAATAGGTCCTATGCAGGCAACAGTTATTTCTTTTAATAGTTCTTCGGGATTATTACCTTCTAAGAGCTCAATGAAATTTTTTACAGTCGAGGAACTAGTAAATGTAATTACATTTATTTCTTTATTAATAATTTTTTCTAACAGTTCTGCACTATCATCAGTATTATTAACCGTTCTATAGGCTATCGCTTCATCGACCTGTAAATTTAACTCCTTTAAGCTATCTAGAAGTACAGGCCTTGCTAGGTCAGCACGGGGTAAAAGAATCTTTTGCCCCAACTGTAATGTATTTTTCAAACCATCTACAATAGCTTCTGCCCTAAAAACTTCAGGAACATATTCTATCAGAAGTCCCTTTTCCTCTATAGCTTCTTTGGTTTTTGGACCAATTGCGCAAAATTGAACATTACCTAATTTTCTGATATCAATTTTCAACAGAGCCATTCTATTAAAAAATGCTTTTACACCATTGACGCTGGTAAATATAATCCAGTCATATTCGGAGGCATTTGTGATCCCTCGATCTAAAGGAGCAAAATCTAATGGTTCCTCGATTACTATGGTAGGATATTCCCAGGCTTCCCCACCTAGATCTTCTATTTTTTCAGAAAGGTCCGAGGCCTGTTCTCTAGAACGGGTAACCAAGATTCTTTTTCCAAAAAAAGGCTTGTTTTCAAACCATTTCAATTTGTTTCGTAATTTAACTACATCCCCTACTATAATAATAGCTGGTGATTTTAGACCAACTCTAGCTACTTCTTCAACAATATTATTTAAGGTTCCCATCACTACCTGTTGTTCAGGTCGGGTTCCCCACCTAATTAGTGCTATAGGAGTATTTTCTGTTTTTCCATTCTTTATTAATTGTTCTACAATCTTTGTTAAATTCCCTACTCCCATTAAAAAAATTAATGTGCCAGGGTCCTGTCCAAGTTTGTCCCAATTTATTTTTGTATCCTCTTTGGTAGGGTCTTCATTTCCGGTAATAATTGTTAAGGTAGAGGTGAAATCTCTATGGGTAACTGGAATACCAGCATAAGCCGGCACTGAAATGGCAGAAGTAATTCCTGGCACGATTTCATAAGGAATCCCAGCCTCAAGTAAAACTTCAGCTTCCTCCCCACCTCTTCCAAAAACAAAAGGGTCACCGCCCTTTAGCCTGGCAACTATTTTACCCTCTAGAGCTTCTTTAACTAAAACCTTATTTATTTCATCCTGAGTTAAGGTATGTCTATCAGGAGATTTCCCTACATAGATTAATTCAGTTTTTGGTTTTTTATGGGACAAAAGCCGTGGGTTAGCTAATCTATCATAGACAATTACATCCGCTTTTTTTATACATTCTAACCCTTTGAGAGTTATTAATTTAACATCACCAGGACCTGCTCCAATAAGATAGACTTTTCCTGTTTTCATAAGTTAATCTCCTGCCTTATTTCATTTAATATGGTAATGGCACCTTTATCTTTTAATATATCGGCCAGCTGGATACCAATTTTTTCTGCGTTTTTACATTCACCGGAAAAGCTATCCCTAATCACTACTTTTCCATCTATACTCCCGACAACAGCAGTAAGTTTTAGCTGATTATTTGTTATTTCCGCGATAGCACCTATAGGAATTTGACAACCACCTTCTAGAGATTTCAGAAGAGCCCTTTCGGCAGTTATCGATAGCTCCGTATTTTCATCATTAGCAGCTTGAACTAAATTATATATTTCTTCATCATTACAACGAATTTCTATCCCAATAGAACCTTGCCCAACTGCCGGCAAGCAGATATCATAATCTAGCTTATCAGCTATTCTATCCTGCCAGCCTAATCTTTCTACACCTGCTGCCGCTAAAATTATAGCATCATAGGTATTACTATTCATTTTTTCTAGTCGGGTATTAATGTTACCCCTTAAATCAAGTATCACAAGGTCAGGTCGAGCATTTAAAAGCTGAGATTTTCTACGCAAACTGCTAGTACCCACCTTGGCCCCTTTAGGCAGCTCTTTGAAGGTATAATTGTTTTTAGAAATTAAAACATCTCTAGGGTCATGCCGTGGAGTCATAGCGGCGATCATCAGCCCATTCGGTATCAAGGTAGGTAAATCTTTCATGCTATGGACAGCAAAATCAACATCACCGCTTAATATTGCTACTTCTAATTCTTTGGTAAAAAGACCCTTATCGCCAATTTTGGCAAGGGCCACATCTAATATTTTGTCACCTTTAGTTTTTATAGGAACTATTTCAAAATTATATTTGGGCCATTTTTCCTTTAAGATACCCACCACATTGTTTGTTTGCCACATAGCAAGCTGACTTTGTCTTGTGCCAACCTTAATGGTCTTTGGAGTCATATTAGGTTCTCCTTATCATAACTATTTTCAGTATCACCAAGTTTAAAAAGTTCTTGGATGGCTTCCGCATAAATAGCACCTTTTTCTCCATGGGCGTGTTCTTTTAAGTTAGTAATAGGATTATGCAATAATTGATTAACAATCAAATTAGCCATTGATTTTATAGTATTTTTTTCTTTTTCCGATAGATGACTTAATTTACGCAATACCCGTTCTGTTTCTTTTGCTTTGATATATTCGCCCTGTTCTTTAAGTGCAATAATAGTAGGTATTACAACCAAAGTATCTAACCAGTGGAAAAACTTATCCAGTTCATCATTTATTATTAATTCTGCTTTGGCTGCTTCTTTATTTCTTCCGGCTAGGTTTTTCTGAACAACATTTTGTAGATCATCTACATCATAGAGGGCAACATTAGAAAGCGTACAAACATCAGGATTAATATCCCTTGGCACTGCAATATCTACAAATAAAATAGGCTTTTCTTTTCTCTCATTTATAAAAGGCAGTAAATCTTTGGCATCAACAATATATTTTGGAGCAGCTGTACAGCTTATTACTATATCCGCTTTTGTTAGATAATTTGGAAAATCATCCAAGCGTATAGCCTCTCCACCAAATTCCTGTGCTAATAGATTAGCCCTTTCAAAGGTTCGGTTTGCTACTATTACTGTAGATACCCCATTAGCAACCAAATGTCGAGCAGTCAGTTCACTAGTTTCCCCTGCACCTAAAATAAGTACAGAGCGTCCCTGTAAATTTCCAAAGATCTGTTTAGCTAATTCGACTGCCGCAGAACTAACAGAAACAGCATGGCGGTCAATTAGGGTTTCCGTACGCACTCTTTTGCCTGCAGAAATAGCATTTTGGAAGAGAGTATTTAATACATTATTGGAAATCTTAAACTCAAGAGCATATTCATAAGCATCTTGAACCTGACCAAGTATTTGAGTTTCACCTAAAATCATTGAATCTAAGCCTGCTGAAACACGAAATAAATGGTGGACTGCATTATAGCAATCTTTTAAGTAAATATATTGCTCTAGTGTTTTTGGAGAGCAGTTACCATAGTTAGCAACAAAATCTATTAAGGATTTTTTGCCTAAATCCGCATCCTTAGTGGCTATATAAAACTCTGTTCTATTACAAGTTGATAAAACTACCACTCCATTAACTTCTAGTAAGTTTTTTAATTCAGAAGCTTTCGCCTTTATTTGGGGTTTAGACATTGCTAGCTTTTCTCTAATTTCTATAGGAGCAGTTTTATGATTTATTCCTAGTAGGATAACAAACATTTCTTCACCCTTTCCCTAGCTTCCTCTATTCCATAGTCTTTTATAATTTGCAGGATATCAGTCCGCACACATTCTCTAAAAAAATCGCTTCTTCTTGCTTCATCTTTTATATATATTTTAGCCATTTCTCTTACCTCAGCCAGTAACTCTAAGAGCACAGCATATTCGGGTCCAAACATTATTGTTAATTCTTCTTTAATCTTATGTGATAAGGCTGGACTTTTTCCATTTGTAGAGACAGTCAGGGTCAAATCACCCTGTTTTAAATATGAGTTAACGATAAAACTGCTATCTTTTGGGCTATCAACAACATTAACTAAGATGTTTGCAGCATGACAGAAATTTGCAATTTGTTGATTTACCTCTCTAATATTTGTGGCAGCAATAACTAAAAAGCTATCACTTAAAAGCTCGGAGTCATATTCTTTTTCAATCCAATGAATTCTATTTTCATTAACTAAGGGCATTATTTCGTCTGATATTTGGGGACTTATGAGAAAAACCGCTGCGCCTGCCTCTAAAAGAGAATTAATTTTGCGCAAAGCAACTTTGCCTCCACCGATAACTATGCATTTTTTCCGAGTTATATTTAATGAAATAGGATAACTAAAGCCCATCTTAAAAATCCCTTTCGTTAATATAATCAGCAATTTTTGCTAAGCTTTTCTTCGTAGGGCAATTTGGTAATAAATCCAGTTGATTTTTTGCTCTATTTATAAATTTTCTTGATATTAATAAGGATTTCTCAAGACCACCACTTGTATTTACAATTTTCACTGCTTCTTGTAAATCCTGACTACCGCTGGGAAACTTATTATCTATTAATTTGCGTAGCTTTGTACTATCTTGGTTAGTGTTTTTTAAGGCAAAAATGGTAGGTAAAGTAATTATACCCTGGGCTAAATCACTTCCTGCAGGTTTACCTATAACTCTGCTATCTCCCTGCATATCCAGTACATCGTCTTTAATTTGAAAGGCCATTCCTAAATAATATCCATATTTATACAGTGCATCAATAGCCTCCGAGGAAGCGTGGGTTGCAATTGCTCCTATTTTACAGCTTGCTGCAATTAATAATGCAGTTTTCCGTTTTATCCGGAAAAAATAATCTTTAACTGATTGGTTAGTATCAAAAGTAGATAATAATTGTTGAATTTCTCCTTGGCACATTTCAACACTTATTCTAGCAAGAACATTTGCAATATGTTTATTTTTTCCCGGGTTGATTAATTTGATGGCGTGGGCAAATAAATAATCTCCACAGTGCAAAGAAAACTTATTACCCCAAAGAACCCTAATAGTGGGTTCACCTCTTCTGGTATCAGCTTTATCAATAACATCGTCGTGTACTAGAGTCGCCATATGAATAAGTTCTACTGCTGCTGCTAAGGGAATCAAATCATTATTATTAGTTCCATATACTTTGCCTGACAATAATACAAACGCTGGCCTAATTCTTTTGCCACCAGCCTTCAGTATGTGTTGAGAGCTATTCCTTAACTCTGGATTAGAAAAATTAATGAATTCTGCCAGAAAATCTTCAACATTTGCCAAGTCTTTTTTTATTTCGTTAAAATCTAAGATTTTTTTCATTTTTCTCACCCACTATAAAGCATAAAAAACTTATATTATCTTTCTGCCGCAGCGGAAAGAATGAATTCATCTAAAACAATATTTTGAAAAAGGCTATTATAAATATTTTGAGCAAATGAACTTAAATTATCTTTTATCTCTCCAGGCGGCATCAAATTTATAGCTTCCTGTACAGTATTCCAGCTTTTATTTATTTCATGTGCACTAAGACCTAGTTTATAGACCCCAAATAAATTTCCTAAACCAAAACCATATCTTTTAATAACTTTCACCCAATAACCATTAAAACCGCTGGTTCTTGCGGTTAATTCCATAATCATGCTGGCTAATTCTCCATACCAACAGGAGGAAATATCCTCAATTGAAACTTTATGCTGCAAATAATCTATCCAGTTAAGATTTAATTGAGTAACATATTCAGTATAATAATCCAAGTACTCAAAACAGTCCTCAGTACATAAAATCTCATAAAATTTACTATAGAGCAAATCACCGACTAATATTGGCAGTTGAACCTTGTTTGTAAATTCCAGATTAGTGCTATCTTCAGGAATTCGATTATGGATCTCTGTAGATAAATACATAATTTGGGAAAATACAGCAAGTGTTCTAATTTTCTTTGTAATACCTTTAGGACCCTGGGACCCCAACAAGGCTAAATAAGGATAGAAAGTCATATCCAGCTTAGAAAAGCTTATATCAAGAATATCTGTACTCATGCCAGACTTTAATTTTAGATTTTTATAGATACGGGCTAAAATAAGTGATACTTCCAGATCTAATGCTTTTGTGTTATTCATATAAGCCCTCCCTATTTCTTATTAACCAATATATAATTCTTGTCAGGAACCAAAAATCCTGCAAAAAAATAATTCCTATTCATAGAAACTAATTTTATCATAAAAGTTTTCAAAAAAATAGTCTTACATACATTTACAAAATGCACAAAAAAACCTGCATATAAAATGCAGGTAAGTATTTATAATATTGGTCGGAGCGACATGATTTGAACATGCGACCTCTACCACCCCAA
>JUEF01000009.1 GCA_000802045.1 Peptococcaceae bacterium BICA1-8 | reverse complement strand
AGGGAGAGCAGGTAAATATAATATGGGTAAAAAAAAGAAATCTAAAAAAGATAAATCCAATAATGCTGAAATATGGACAGAAGAACAATATGAAGAATATATGAAAGAGATATATGGAATGGATTTTATAGCTGGGTTTACTGAAAATGGTGTACCTTACGGAACATTTAGAGATAAAGACGGTGAGAATGATGAATTAATAATTCGAGATATTTCAATTGATTCTGATGATGAGATACCATTTTGATTTTGGGAGGTAAGTGTAGTGATAGAACCATCAAAAGTAAAAGTAGCATTTAATAGAATCGAAGCAGAGAATTATGCCTTCAGGGCATATTTGAAAAATCATGCGAATGAGGATGAATTGGATGAGCAGTTTTTAAAATTACACAAAGAACTGTTTTTAAGTTATGATTGCAGTAAATGCAGAAATTGCTGTAAGGAATATTTAGCAAGCTTCAAGGAAGATGAATTAGGTCCTGTTTCGGCTTTTCTGAAGATGACAGAAAAGGATTTTATTGTTAAATATATAAAAGAAGAGTTTGGAGATTATCAGTTAAATGTAAAGCCATGCTGTTTTCTGAAAGAAGATGGTGGATGTGAAATTGAAACTTGTAAACCTAATAGCTGTAGAGACTATCCATATACAGATAAGCCAGAAAGGTTATTTGCTTTATTTAGCATCCTTGATTCAACGAGTATTTGCCCAGTTGTATTTGAAATGTTTGAAAGATTGAAGGACGAATATAGATTCAAGAGAAGAAAAAGATACTAAGATTTTTAATTTTTACTTAACACACGCTGATAAATTTCATCATGCTAGTATTGGGTTATTATTATTTTTAATATGCTAGGAGATAATTGTAAATGACACGTCTGAAAACGCAAGAAATAAAAGCACTTAATGCCTACTTTTTGCCAGAAACCTTTGTTATTGATGAAGTAGAAAATCAACCTGTTGATACAATTAAAACATGGATAGATGCGTTTGAAACTGATAAATACAGGGCCTTATTTCATCTTGGATTTTTGAAAAAGGAGAAATGGTTTTCACCTTCAATTGAATATCTTCACCATATTGCAGAAATGTTGATCAAAAAACTAAGTCAACAATCAGAAATAGAAATTAATCGGGATGCCGTACAGGTTGATTTGTTGGAAGACGAGTTATATCAGCTTAAGGAAGAGCTCCCTTTTGTAATAGGTATGGAATATGTTGATGATGACTGGATTCGAGGGTTATGGGAAGCGTTACTTGATGTTTTTAAGTTAGAAATTAAAGACTATGATGGTACAGTTGCCAGATATTTTGTCGAGCATAATGCAAATATCAATGTGGTGGGAAGAGTGTTTTTTCATTTGGTGGAAAATAAAGAAGAAAAGTATCCATTTGCCTTTATGGCTACCTATTCAACAAAACCGGTTAAAAGTAAGCGGGCAGTACATACACCCTTGAAAAATGCATTAGCGGAATTTGATGGGGACGAAAAAAAATTACTAACGCTCATTTCAACGGTCATCAAGGCAGCCGAAAAAAGCTCTTTCATCTCAGAATTACTCGAAAGTGGTGAACTGTTCTCGCCTTTGAAACTTACAGCTGAAGAGGCGTATATAGTTTTGCAGGAAATAATGATTTATGAAGAAGCTGGAATTATGTGCAGAGTGCCAGATTGGTGGCGTAAAAGAAACAATTCGATCCGACTTTCGGTCACGGTCGGAGAAAAAGTGCCATCCAAGATTGGTTTGGATGCTATAATGGACTTTTTACCAGCTATAAATATAGGAGACGACGTAATAACAGAGCATGACTTAAAAGCATTTTTGGACATGGCTGAGGGGCTGGTTCAATATAAAGGAAAATGGGTTGAAATTGACAAAAAGAAACTAGAAGCTGTTCTTTTAGCCTTTGACAAGGTAAAGAACCTAACAAAGGATGAGGTCTTGTCTCTTGGAGATGCAATGAGATTGGAATTAAATGTGAATAAGCTATTGGATATTCCAAATGATGGGATTGATGTATCGGTATCTAATGGTCAATGGCTCAGATCCATGAAGGAAAGTTTGATTCATCCTGCTGGAATTGAAAAAATCGGCACTGTAGCTTCGTTTCGTGCAACGCTACGAGCGTATCAGGAAACGGGTTATCACTGGCTTAACCAGATGTCCCAATTTAAATTTGGTGCTTGTTTAGCGGATGACATGGGACTGGGTAAAACGGTTCAGATGATTGCTTTTTTGGAATATCGCAGAGCCAATAGTAGTGGGCAGGCGCTCCTTATCTTGCCTGCATCGCTGATTGGAAACTGGCAGAAGGAAATCGAAAAATTCGCTCCTGAATTGCCCTATCAAATACTTCATAAAAGTGATTTGAAAAGCTCAGAAACGCTCCAAATTAGGGATGGGAAATTTTTATATATCACCACTTATGGTATGGCAGTTAGGTTGGAGGCTCTCAAAAGTAGACAATGGAATTATTTGATTTTGGATGAAGCACAAGCCATAAAGAATCCAGGAACCAAGCAGACAAAGGCCATCAAAGCGATTCCAGCCAGGATGCGAATTGCAATGACCGGAACACCCATTGAAAACCGATTAAGTGACCTGTGGTCATTATTTGATTTTCTGAATCAGGGGCTACTGGGAACAACCAAAGAATTTACTGACTTTACGAAAGGGCTTAATGACAACACAAGCGGATATGCAAAGCTTCGCAAGATGATACAGCCCTTCATATTGAGAAGACTGAAAACCGATAAAAGTATTATAGCGGATCTGCCGGACAAGATGGAAATGAACGCCTATACAACATTGTCTAAGAAACAGATCGCCCTCTATATGCAGCTCATTGAACAGATTTCAGAAAAACTGAAAGAGGCGGAAGGGATTGAGCGGAAGGGGCTTGTTTTATCCAGCATTATGAAATTCAAGCAAATCTGTAATCATCCTGATCAATATCTAGGCAGAGAAGATTATAAATCGGAGTATAGCGGCAAGTTTGAACAGTTGAGAGAAATATGCGAAGTCATTCACGAAAAAAGGGAACGGGTACTTATTTTTACACAATTTAGGGAAATGACGGAACCCCTTTCAGATTTTTTGAGTGGCATATTTTCCAAAGAGGGATTTGTGCTTCATGGTGGTACGCCTGTGAAAAAACGAAGTGAGATGGTTGAGCAGTTTAATAGTGAGCATTATATTCCTTATATGGTACTCTCGCTTAAGGCGGGTGGTGTTGGACTTAATCTGACAGCGGCCAACCATGTCATTCATTTTGACAGATGGTGGAATCCGGCTGTTGAAAATCAAGCAACTGACCGAGCCTTTCGTATTGGACAGAAGAAAAATGTCATGGTGCATAAATTTGTTACAAAAGGCACGATAGAAGAAAAGATTGATGCTATTATTGAAGAAAAACAAAAATTGTCAGGAGACATCTTAAGCACCAGTGGCGAACAGTGGATTACAGAGTACAATAATGAAGAATTGATGAAAATGTTTGCATTGGGCGGTGACATATAATGGGTTATTCCGGATTTCCAAAGTATGAATCAGCAGCGGAAAAAAAAGCAAAGGCGATCAAGTCTCTTGAAAAATTGAAAAAGAAAAATCCCGGAATTGAACCTGTAATCATAGAAGGGAGGACGCTGGCAAAAAGTTGGTGGGGAAAGGCATGGAATTTAAATCTAGAAAGTTATGCAGACTATGGAAATCGCATCGCAAGGGGCAAAAGCTATGTTCGCAACAATACCGTTTTGGATTTGAAGATCTCAAAAGTAACGGTAGATGCTAAAGTTCAGGGTAGCCGTTCAAAGCCCTATGATGTCAAGATTAGAATTGATGCTTTAAGCAGTAAGAAATGGGAGCAGGTCATAGCATTATGCAATCATAGAATTGACTCACTTGAACAACTGATCGAAGGGAAATTTCCCAAGGAATTAGAGGTTTTATTTACAGAGAGAAAGTACGGCATGTTTCCATCACCCAAAGAAATCCATTTTGATTGTAGCTGTCCTGACTGGGCCAGTATGTGCAAGCATGTTGCCGCGGTATTATATGGAATAGGCGCCAGATTAGATCTGGATCCCATGCTCTTTTTCGAGCTCAGGGATTTAGATGGGCAAGAACTTGTCAGAAAATCAATGGAGCGAAAACTCGAAAGCATGCTGAAAAATGCAGGTAAGAGAAGCAAGCGAGAAATTGCAGATGAGGATATATCAGATCTATTTGGACTGTAGGAAGTCTTAGATGCACAAGATGGGGACGGTACTTGACTTGCCTGAAAATTGGAGTCAATTAACTATATATTGAGTGGGGGCGTCTGAGGATAAATAGTAATATTACTACTCATTTTGCTAAAGGAAAATTTTAAAGTTAGGCTTGAAATATTCCTTGCAGATATAAACAAACCAAGTTATAGCTTGACCTCACGCAAATAGTGTCTAAGTTTATGGGGAATGATCTACTTTGGATTTAGGCAGGCACTTTTAAATAATAGAAAATTATGGTAAAATGCAAATATGATTAAATACTGAGTTTAAGAATTGTTATAATGGAAGGGAGTACATGCATTTTGCAGGAGGGATATATATTCTATGAAATCATCAGAAGAATCACATAAATTGCATGCGGATGAATTAGTAATATACGGTTCTAAAACTGACGACTTGGATAATAAGGCTTTAAATAGCTATTATGAAAAAGAATATGGTGAAGAAATTGATGAACAAGATATTAATAAGAGTCAAATTCTAGAAAACTTGTATTTGGCTAAAAAAGGACAATTAACTTTGGCAGGGCTCTTGCTATTCGGCAAAAATCCTCAAATTAGAAAGCCAATGGTTATTGTTAAAGCTATAAGTTTTTTAGGTAACGAATTATCAGGCACTTCTTACAGAGACAGTGAAGATATAAAGGGTAACATACCAGAGTTATTTAAAAACAGCATGAGTTTTGTCACTAGGAACCTTCGAAAAGTCCAAAATAATAAGAATTTCAATAGCGAAGGAGATCTGGAAATACCAAAAATTGTTTTAGAAGAGCTATTGGTGCATTGAAAATATAAGGTATGGAATTTCGGTAATTCGTAATCCAATTATTACTTCGTTTGCCACTAAGCTGTTGCCTTATCGTGGGATAGGGAGTGGAATAGTAAGAGCTATTAAACATTATGATAAAATTAATTTTATTAATGATATAGAAGCTGAACGTTTTAAAGTTATTATTTGTCGAGAAGAATAAAGCTACCGCAGTCATACTTGTGCCAGTCCAAATGGAGCAGCTAATAGCAAAGTTCAACTATGGTAATATAATTAGAAAATACTTAGGGGTTGATTACATTGGAAAATTTATTGGCTGAAAAGGCAAGTGCCTATTTCGAGGAGGGTTACAATTGCTCTGAATCAATGCTGAGAGCCTACTTAGATTGCTATGGTAAAGATATAGCACTAAGTTCTGCAGCTTCAGGATTTGGAGGCGGGATCGGTGGTAGGGGATTTACCTGTGGGGCTGTTTCTGGGGCGATTATGGCAATGGGGATACATTTTAACAGGCAGAATACCCAGGAAACAGAATTATACGCTAAAATTAGAGGTAATTCCTTTGCTTTACAAGAGGATTTTTCCAAAGAAATTGGTTCCTTAAACTGTAGAGAGCTCATTTCCTATGACCTCACAACTATGGAAGGAAGAAACAAACTACATGAAGATAAAGAAGCTATGATTAAATGCAAGCATTTCTTAGCTACTGCCTCAAAACTACTTAATGAATTTCTTGTAGGAAAACCGTGGGGTCAGGCTCACTATTAAACTATATATAGTTTAATAGTGAGCCTGACCCCACAACTACGTGATAAAGAAAAAGGAATGTATATTTTGCTGTTTGTGCGTGAAAATAAAAAAGATGTTGCCGGTGCTGCTCCCTATACATTCCTTGGGGAAAATTCCGGGTCAGGCTTGAAATATTCCTTTATAACAATGAAATTAAAAAGATTCTATATAGATGGTTAAACAGGAGAAGCCAATGTAAAAGTTTTAATTGGAACTAACCACGGGGACTACTAACCACGGGGACGATCCCCTCGGTTTTGAAAATTGAGAAATTTCTGCTAGAACTTGGTCGTGGACTTATGTTTGTGGGTTCTCAGCAGAGAATAACTTTAGGAAATATACATTATTATGTAGATATGGTTTTTTTAAATAAAATACTTAAGGCATATGTACTGATTGATCTTAAAATGGGAAGTCTCAAGCCTGAAAACATTGGACAAATGAACATGTATGTCAATTATTATGCCAATGAGGTGAATGATGAAGGGGATGAAAAACCGATTGGGATAATCCTCTGTGCAGATACTTCTGAGATAGTTGCAGAATATGCTTTAGGGGGATTAGAAAATCAGATATTTGCTTCAAATATGTATACTACATTCCTAATAAGGATGAGCAAATTAAACAGGTTCAAGATGTTATCAAAGATTTGGATGATATAAAAAAATGAAAATT
>JUEF01000008.1 GCA_000802045.1 Peptococcaceae bacterium BICA1-8 | reverse complement strand
TAGTCCATAGTCCATAGTCCATAGTCCATAGTCCATAGTCCATATAATTTTAAAACGCCCTTGTCTGGAGAGACAAAGGCGTTTCAAATTATTATTTCACTAAGCTTCCTTGCCCTTCTTTTTAAACATTTTCATAGCAATTGGTGAAAGGACAAAGACTACGATTAAAATGATAAAGGTTAAAGCTATTGGACTGTTAAAGAAAATCATTGGGCTTCCGTTAGAAATCTCAAATGCCTGCCTAATTGATTGTTCAAAGCGTGGTGCTAAAACAAAGGCCAATAATAGTGGTGCAACTGGATAATCATAGACATTGAATAAATAGGCAATTACCCCGCAGACAATCATAAACCAGACATCAAACATGCTATTATTTACACTATAGGAGCCTACTATACAAACAACAGCAACTATAGGAGCCATAATAGCAAGAGGTACCCGTAAGATGTTTACAACAAAGGGTATAATGGCAAGGGCAAGGATAACAACAATAATATTACCTACATACATAGATGCTATTAAACCCCAGACAAAATCAGGTGCTTCCTTAAAGAGAAGCGGACCTGGTCTTAATCCCCACATCATTAAACCACCAAGTAATACAGCGGAAGTACCTGAACCTGGAATACCTAATGCTAAAAGAGGTGCAAAGGCTCCAGCTGCAGCAGCATTATTTGCAGACTCAGCGGCAGCTACACCGGAAAGGGATCCTGTTCCAAGATTTGCTCTATCTTTTCCCACTTTTTTCTCAAGAATGTATGACAAGAAGGAACCTGTTGTCGCCCCTGCTCCAGGCAGTAAGCCAACAAAGTTTCCTAAAAATCCTGAGCGAAAAATGGTCGGCATTATACTCTTTATTTCAGAAAAAGTAAGCATACTCTCTTTTATTGTTAATTTTGTAGCGGCTATTTCATCAAAACTCTTTCTATTGATCATCATATCCATAACCTGAGCAAATCCAAACATGCCTATAACTAAGGGAATAAATGTTACTCCACTTAAAAGATTTATTGAGCCAAAGGTAAACCTCATGGAACCTAGTTGCAAGTCAACACCTATGGTAGCAAGTAAAAGACCAAAGGTAGTTGTTAACAAACCTTTTAGCGGAGCATCCCCTAAAAGCCAGCCAATAGAGGTCAGTGCAAAGAGAATCAATGCCGCTTGCTCTGCAGGACCAAAGGCTAAACCTACCTTAGCTAAAGCCGGACCAACCATTGTCAATATAATTATCCCAATTGTTCCACCGATAAAAGAGGATATATTAGCAGCAAATAAAGCTTTGCCTGCTTTACCATTTTTGGAAAGTGGATACCCATCCAAGGCTGTCATAACAGCAGGGGAATCGCCAGGAATGTTCAATAATATTGCACTAAATGAACCACCATACATATTAGCATAATAAATCGCGGCCAGCATGATAATACCTGTGGTAGGGTCCATTTTAAAGGTTAGAGGTAATAAAAGAGCAACCCCTGTCAAAGATCCCAAGCCAGGCATCGCACCAACAATAAGCCCCATTACCCCTCCGAAAACGGCTGCAATTAAATTCTGAACGGTCAGCGCAACGTGAAAACCAGTAATTAATGATTGAATATTTTCCATTAAATTTTATCCCCCTTTCTCTGCTAAAGTATTCCCAGTAGACCTTTGGGGAAAGGTACCATTAACCAAACTCTAAATACAAAGTAAACGAAAACTGTAGCACCGACCCCAATTGTTGCTGATTTTATAAAAGAAAACCGTTCCAAGATTAATAGCCATAATAAGACAAACAAACCCATAGAAATTATCATACCCAGTACAGAGACTGAAGCTAATGCTAATACAGCAGCTATTACAGGGTAAAATGCTCTTTTCTGTAGTGCTCCGGCCTTAAAGACAACAGGAGTTCTAAGAATCGATATGCTAAAAACTATTAACATAATACCAACTATGGCTGGCATGAAACCAGCACCAGGTGAAGTACCTCGCCAAAGACCGTATTTAGTAACGCCAAAAAACAGCCAGTAAATTCCAATTAATATAGATAGTATTGGAACAATTCTAATTTTTTTCATTTTCAGCCCCCCTTTAATTTTGTGTCCAACCAGCCATTTTGGCGGTTAAAATTAAAGCATTTTCTGTGGCACTTGTTTTTGCTATTCCTTTGCCAACAATATCAAAGGCTGTTCCGTGGGCAGGAGTAGCAACTGGATAAGGCTGACCCGCTGCAACCGTAACACCAAACTGGAAGCCCATTAATTTAATAGCAATCTGTCCCTGGTCATGATACATAGTGACAACAGCATCATAATCACCTTTAAAGGCATTAATAAACAATGTATCCGATGGGAACGGTCCCATGGCATTAATATTTTCCTCTTTAGCCATTTGCACACCAGGAGTAATAATATCAATTTCTTCTCTACCGCACAGACCGCTTTCTCCCCCATGGGGATTTATTGCAGCTACTGCAATCCGGGGTGACTCAAATCCAGCCTTTGTTAAGGTATTATAAGCCAGCTTAATAGCAGCTACAACCCTTTCACTACTCAAGTTTTGGGCTACATCTTTTAAGGGAATATGGCTAGTTACCCTTGATGTCCATAAGTTATTTAAAACATTCATTTCACCAAAGGTTCCTTGCGTTTTGAAATGATGAGCAAACAAATGATGCTCGCACTCAAAATTGTACCCCCCAAGTATTAACGACGCTTTATTAAACGGAGCATACATTATCCCTTTTATTTGACCTTTTTTGCATAATTCCATTGCTGTAATACAATCAGCACCAGTTATTCTACCAGAATTTGCATCTACTTTTCCTAAAGTTATACTTTGTGGATCTAAGTTGTTTTGATCCAGTATTACTATAGAACTATCCAAATCTGCTTTGGAAATATCATCTATTACTTGACAAGGGAAATCAACATTAGCAAATTTTTTCCCCATGTCCAATACTCTTTTATCACCAATAATTACGGGCCGGCAGTATGGGGAAAATTTATCTTCTGCACACATTTTAGCAATTAGCTCAGGCCCAATCCCTGTTGCGTCTCCTAATAAAATTCCTAAGATAGGTTTCATTTTTATCACTACCTTCCCACTGCAAAAATAATAAAATTAATTAATTTATGAAATTAATGGTCTAGCATAATAGAAGGTTTCTAGTAAACTAGAAACCTTCTGTATGCATTTATTGAAGGGGAAACTTATTGCATTAAGCCAAGGTCTGTAAGTAATCCTTTGTATTTTTCAGTTTCTGCGTTAATAAATTTTTGATGCTCTTCCCCAGCTAAATAATGGGGAGTTAGCATATTTTTCTGCCAATAATCATTTTTAAATTCTTCAGATTCTACTACTTTTTTAATAGTTTCTTGATAGTACTTTAAAACTTCCGCAGGCATATCTGGTGGGCCAGCAATGCCACGGAATTGTTGGAAAACAACTTCCGGATAACCTAATTCAATAAATGTTTTTACATCTTTTAAGTCGCCAGATAATCTCTTTGTAGACCAAGTTGCAAGAGGAATAATCTCACCAGCTGCAATTTGACCTAAACATTCGTTAGGATTAAAGATACCAGCATCAAGGTGTCCACCCAAAACGGCAGTCATAACATCACCGGAACCGTTGAAGGAAACGTACTTCAATTTAATACCCATATACTTATTCATCAAACCGAAGGACATGTGGTCTTCATTAGCTGTGCCGGAGCCACCTACAGTGATAGTATCTGGTTTAGCTTTAGCAGCATTTACAAGGTCGTCCAAAGTTTTATATTTATCAGCCCTTACACCAATAATGTACTCATCCAGAGCCATATTAGCAATCATAGTTAGTTTGTCAGGTGTAACTTCACCCTTACTAGCAATAGTACTAGCAATCTGACCAGTAACAAAGGTCATGATAGTGTATTTGTCACCTTTTTTAGCATAAGTATGGTTATTACCTACCGCACCAGAGCCGCCAGGCTTGTTAACAACCATAAAGGGCTGATCTGACCAGCCTTTTTTCTGGATAATATCTGCAGTAACCCGAGCATAAATGTCACTACCGCCACCGGCACTATAAGGAACTACAAATTCAACAGGCTTGTCGGGTTTCCAGTCTTTTGGTGCTTCACTAGCTTTTGGCTCTTCTTTTGGAGCCTCTTTTGGAGCCTCTTGTTTTTGGCCACAGCCTACAACTACTAAACTTAAAGCAAGAATCAGGATTAATCCAATCAATAAACTCTTTTTCACTAAAAATACACCCCTTTTAAATTAATATTATAAAGATTCAAAAATTTGAAACTATTAGCTTCTTAACCCCCTCCTCCCGCAGATTCAACTTTCTTAGAAAATTGTGGCCGCAAGTATTATGACAACGAAGACTGATATGATTATTTAATATATCTCTAGCCATCAGCCACTTCTCACGGTGGCTAATGACTAGAATTTTTATTTACTTTTCAGAATCAACAATAGCAGTGATTAGCTTTGCTGCCCGGTCTGTGTTGAAAATACCGCACATACATGGCTTAAACATTTCCTCCGCAACCTGTTCAGCAGTTTTTCTGCCTTTTTTAACTTCATCAATCATTTCCTGAATGAAATTAACGGCAACCATAGCGTGACCGCACATAGTAGCAATTTCTAGGATATGCTGTGGTGGCAGCAATTCTGTTTTACCCCATCTGCCCATGGAGTTATTAACAGTGTGAACTTTAAGATCCGCTTTAGAACAGCATTCATGAACATGATCACCTAAACCGGAAAGAACTACGGAAAGACCCAAATCTTCTTCTTTTAAATCCTTCATCATAGCAACTACTGCCTCTTTATTATTGAAAACCGCTTGGATAACTGCTCTATCTTCAACGTTTTCCAAAATCTTATCAATTCCGCCTTGGTAATATTGATTACCTAAACGGGCATCACCAATTTTTACCGGATTATGCTTTAAAGCTATTTCAAAAAAACGGCGCAGTTTTGGTCCTGACCCAACATGGTTAATATCTTTACTGGGCATACAGAGAAAAACATAATCCTCATTTAAGTTTTCAAGAGTACCTACTCTATGCAGTGTATGTGTCATCTTAATTTCCTCCTTTATTCAAAATTGTACACAGGTTTGCCTAAACCAAGATTATGTTTGGCATTGGGAGATATCCATAAGCCCATATCCTCTACTACTTTTACATGGGGGATAGTTCCATCTGGTCTGACTTTAGAAGCAATACACAAACTGAAAACTGTATCAATTTGAGTAGAAACATCTTGTATTATCTTTAAAACATTAGGCGCTCTTTCCTCAGCAATACCAAACTCAATGATTGCTGACATACAGCGTTCATTTAATAATTCATCCTTAAATTTTCCTGTTTTAAGATCAGCCATCATAGTAGTAATAGGATTATCCTTCTCAAATTCAACACCCTCACTAATAACTGCTTGGGCTATTTTTTCCACATCTGCTAAACGGGTACCAATACCAGGGCGACCCATTTCAATAGCAATACCAATAAATCCAGGCTTAAAACGTCCTGTAACCTCATTTGTCTTCATTTCTTCTGTACCCCGACCTGAAATCCCAGACTCTGGAGCTATTGTTAAAACATCACTCATTAAATGCCGAACTGTCCGGGGATATACTAATTCCTGCTGGTAGATAGAATCTGTTGGACAGATATCCCAGCGCTTACATACTCCACACTCTAAGCAAACCTCTAAGTCAATCTGTATTCCTTCAGGAGTATCTTCTTTAATAGCAGATACTGGACATCTTGATACACAAAGACCACAATCAATACAACTATCTTTGTTAATTAGCATTATTTTTCTGCTCCTCTCCTTAAATAAAAATTATCTCTGTTTTACCTACTGACCATTAATTCTACAAGTAAAACCCAAGGCCTATTAAATTACTTTAATATCTACCTTAATTTCATTTTTTTCATAATATTACAAAAAATATCAATGCGTCTTACTTTGGGGATAATTCCGTCTGTCAGTGGGCGAGTGGGCGCGTTAAAATCGTCTATACGTCAAACGTCAGTTCGTCTAAAAGTACTTATTATCCTTAAAGCTAGACCTATTAGCAGATGCCTCAAGTTAGATTCACATGCATAGGATGCATCCCTATATGAAACCTATTATAGATGCTTACCTTTCAACCAGCAGCGAGACTCCCTGGCCCCCACCGATACACAAGGTAGCTAGACCTTTTCTAGCATCCCTTTTCGCCATTTCATAAAGTAAGGTTACTAATATCCGTGCTCCGCTGGCTCCGATAGGATGACCCAAGGCAATGGCTCCGCCATTTACATTGGTAATCTCTTTATTAAGTCCTAAATCTCTCATAACAGCCAAGGACTGGGCCGCAAATGCTTCATTAGCTTCTATTAAATCTAGATCCTCTATCTGCCAGCCGACCTTAGCCAAGGCTTTCTTCGTTGCAGCCACCGGGCCAATTCCCATGATGGACGGGTCCACTGCAGCACTAGCTGATGCTTTGATGGCAGCTAATGGCTTAACACCTAACTCATCCGCCTTTTCTCGGCTAGTAATAACCAATGCTACTGCACCATCGTTAATGCCAGAGGCATTGGCAGCAGTTACTGTGCCATTTTTTTTAAAGGCTGGCTTGAGCTTAGCCAAGCCTTCTAAGGTTACACCCTGGCGTGGATATTCATCAACCTTAAATTCAACAACTTCTTTCTTAACACGAACAGGAACCGGAACAATTTCTTCAGCGAAACGGCTTTCTGCAATAGCTTTTAAAGCTTTAACTTGACTAACATAAGCAAATTCATCCTGTTCTTCTCTACTAATGCCCCATCTCTCCGCGATATTTTCCGCTGTTATACCCATATGATAATCATTAAAAGCACACCACAGGCCATCCTTTATCATAGAGTCGGTTAATTGACCATCTCCCATTCGGTAACCAAAACGTGCTTTATCAAGAAGATAAGGAGCCTGAGACATGTTTTCCATACCGCCAGCAATGATAATCTCCGCATCACCCTGAGCAATAGCTTGAGCTGCGAGGCTAACGGTTTTTAAACCAGAACCACATACCTTATTAATAGTCATAGCCGGCACATGAATAGGCAGTCCTGCTTCTAGCGCTGCCTGTCGAGCAACATTCTGCCCTAACCCCGCCTGAAGCACACAGCCCATTATCACCTCATCTACCGTCTCCGGAGAAACCCGGCCCCGCTTTAAGGCTTCTTTAATAACAATGCTACCCAGTTCCACAGCTGAAACACCAGCCAAAGATCCCCCCATGGCACCAATAGGAGTTCTTACCGCACTAAGGATAACAACCTCTCTCATCTATAGCTCTCCTTTCATAATAATCTTATGGCTTATGGTCTATTGCTGATAGCCAATGGCTTAAAAAATCGTTTTATTACCATAGACTATTGACAATAGACCATTTCTTTTCCTTGTGTCGAGTAGACATATCTAAATCTCATCCAACGTAAGAGACTTATTATGCCCCTCACAGAACCGGACTTGAGGTTTTCCCTCATCCGGCTCTTCATCAATACTCACTTACACATTTCTATCAAGGATATAAATATTATGTTTGATTTCAGGTTTGGGGAGAGGAAATCGCTTCAGGTATTGCGTAAATTGTTCATAGTTCATGCTCTTTTTCTGACTGCGTCTATTTATCCACTTATATACCAGCTTACCGGTCTCCCGATAATAAGCCCTCAGGCTTGCATAATTTCCACTAATTCCGTAATATTCGTAGTGGCCTCTAAGTTTGGCCGCTAGTATCTTCCACCATTCCTTGATTTCAAACATATTTCTTACCGACTTTAACCAGGCATTCATTTCCTTAAGCTTCGTATTGAAT
>JUEF01000007.1 GCA_000802045.1 Peptococcaceae bacterium BICA1-8 | reverse complement strand
ATTATATACTTTTTTAAAAAAATTAGCAACTTATTAGGAAATTATTTTTTTTTAGCCAAATTCAGGCTCAATTAAGCCGTAATTACCATCTTTTCTCCGATAAACAACATTTACTTCATCAGTTTCTGCATTTAGAAATACAAAAAAGTTATGTCCTAAAAGATCCATCTGCAATATTGCCTCTTCCTCTGGCATTGGCTTCAGTGCAAAATGTTTTGTTCTGACAACCTTTGGTTCCTGCTGTTCTTCCTGTACATTACCATTAGGCACTAAATCTAAAACCGATAGGTTTTTTATCTTACGATTTATGCGTGTTTTATATTTACGAACCTGTCTTTCCAATTTATCCACAACATTATCAATGGATTTATACATATCAGTAGTTTCTTCTTCACCCCGTAATATATAACCATCAATAGGTATTGTTACTTCAATCCGATGTAGCTCCCTTTCAACCACCAGGGTAACGGTTGCCTCTCTTAATTCCCCCTCGAAGTATTTTTCAATTTTACTGACCTTCTTTTCGACGTACTCTCTTAGCGCTGGTGTAACCTCAAAATTCTTGCCTTTTAATATAATATTCATGATACCAGCTCCCTTCTAGGTACTTTGTTATAAATATTCCACACAAGGTTAAAATATCCTTCTATGGAATAATTTCCAAAATTTACAGCTTGGCTTCTTATTAGGAAAAATAAATAATATAACTTGCATTATTTAATTTATTTTTACCCCAAAGTCATAAAGAATAAACAAAAAAATAGTAAAATTTAAAAATACTCATTTGCCAATAGTCAATACTTTATAAGTGATTTTATTAGCATTTATAGATATGGTTATGATAAAATGACAGTTAAGGACTTTGTACCAAATAGTGCACAAAAAATCTTTTTACTTTAATAGATGCAAAAAAGTTCAGTTGGGAGTGAAATAAAGATGGTATTCGGTTTTTTGAAAAATTTATTGGATGATAATGCGAAAGAAATTAAGCGGCTACAGAAACCAGTAGATATTATTAACAGTCTGGAAAAAGACATGGAAAGTCTCACTGATGAGGAACTGCAAAATAAAACTGCTGAATTTAAAATGAGGTACAAAGAGGGTACAAGCCTGGATGATTTATTGCCAGAAGCCTTTGCTGTTGTGAGAGAAGCTTCTAGGCGGGTTCTCAAGATGAGGCATTTTGATGTTCAACTTATGGGGGGTATGGTCCTTCACCAGGGGCGGATTGCCGAAATGAAAACTGGGGAAGGTAAAACGCTGGTTGCTACCTTACCTGCTTACCTTAACGCTCTAACCGGTAAAGGAGTTCATGTTATAACGGTTAACGATTATCTGGCAAAACGGGATAGTGAATGGATGGGTCAGCTATACGCATTTTTAGGACTTGAGGTAGGCTTAATTGTCCACGGTCTTGATTATAATGAACGGACCCAGGCCTATGCTGCAGATATTACCTATGGAACAAATAATGAATTTGGCTTTGACTACCTTAGAGATAATATGGTTATGTATAAAGAAAATATGGTGCAGCGGGACCTGCACTATACAATTATTGATGAAGTCGATAGCATCCTGGTTGATGAGGCTAGAACACCTTTAATAATTTCCGGATCAGCGGATAAGCCTACGGAACTGTACAAAATGGTTGCTAAGGTTATACCTAGACTTAAAAATGAAGACGATTTTACTATTGATGAAAAGCAAAACCTGGTTACTTTAACAGATGCAGGAATTGATAGGGTAGAAAAAATGTTGGGTATCGAAAACCTGGCAGATGAAAAAAATATGGAGATAACCCACCATGTTAATCAGGCTTTAAAAGCCCATACCTTAATGAAAAGAGACCGGGATTATGTTGTCAACGAAGGGGAAGTAATTATTGTTGACGAGTTTACCGGTCGTTTAATGTTTGGACGGCGCTATAGTGATGGTCTACATCAGGCTATAGAAGCAAAAGAAGGGGTGAAAATTGCAAGAGAATCCCAAACCTTAGCTACTATTACCTTCCAGAATTATTTCCGTATGTACAAAAAACTCAGTGGTATGACTGGTACAGCAAAAACAGAAGAAGATGAATTTATAAAAATTTATGGGATGGATGTTGTAGTCATCCCCACCAATCAGCATATGATCCGGGAGGATAAGCCAGATGTAATTTACCGCTCGGAAATGGGCAAATTTAATGCTGTGGTAGAAGAAATTATTGTTAGGTATAATGAGGGTCAGCCGGTTTTGGTAGGTACAGTATCCATAGAAAAATCAGAGCTATTAGGCAGCATCCTTACTAAGAGGGGAATTGCCCATCAGGTACTTAACGCTAAGTTCCATGAGCAGGAGGCAGAAATTGTTGCTCAAGCAGGGCAAAAAGGCATGGTAACCATAGCTACCAATATGGCTGGTCGTGGTACTGATATAGTTTTAGGGCCAGGTGTGACGGATTTAGGGGGCTTAGCAATCATTGGTACTGAACGCCATGAAGCCCGGCGGATAGATAACCAGCTGCGGGGAAGAAGTGGTCGGCAGGGAGATCCAGGGGGCACTCAGTTTTACATTTCATTAGAAGATGATTTAATGCGTTTGTTTGGCTCAGAAAATATTCTGGGGCTTATGGATAAACTAGGAATGGATGATACTATTCCTATTGAAAATGGGATTATTTCTAAAGGAATAGAGAATGCCCAGAAAAGGGTGGAAGCTCGCAACTTTGATATCCGGAAACATGTTCTAGAGTATGATGATGTTATGAATCAGCAGAGGGAAGTTATTTATTCTCAACGGCGTAAGGTTTTAATGGGGGAAAACATCAAGGAAAGTATTATGGATATGATTGAAAAGTTAGTAGCAAGAACTATTGACGGTTTTGCTGGTGAGATACCTTATCCCGAGGAATGGGATCTACAGGGACTTATAAATGCCGCAGAACAGAGCTTTTTACCCAATAATAAAATAACTGTGGAAAAACTGGCTAGTATGGAAGGAAATGAAGTTCGGGAATTTCTCCTAGAAGAGGCATTTGTACTTTATGAAGCCCGGGAGCAGGAATTAGGGTCAGAAGCTTTACGAGAAATAGAAAGACTTGTCCTTTTAAAGATTGTTGATGCAAGGTGGATGGATCATCTAGATGCTATGGATCAGCTCCGGCAGGGTATATACCTGCGGGCTTATGGCCAACGGGACCCATTAACAGAATATAAGTTTGAGGCCTTTGACATGTTTAACCAGATGATTGAAGAAATACAACAGGAAACAGTCCGCTATATCTACAGAGTTAACGTTGTGGAAAGACCAGAAGAAAGAACTGATGTTATTGAGAATAAATATTCAGAAGACCAAGTAAAGACCCCGGTCAAATCTGATAAAATCGGCCGTAACGACCCCTGCCCCTGTGGCAGCGGTAAGAAGTTTAAGAAGTGCTGCGGATAGGATTGCGTAGCAATCTGCGTTAAATCGTGGGCGAGTGAGCGAGAAAAGAATTAGGTTAAGGCTTCGCTACATTTCATTCCGCTAGGTTAAGGTTGAGAAAAAAAGCTTGAGAGTGCTTAATCACTACCTAATAAAAATATCATTCAATGCTTGTGTCAGACGCAAAAAACTATCTCATTAGACCATAGACGATGGACGATAGACTTTTCCTAGCCACTAGCAACTGACCCAAAAACTTTGCTTATAAGAATACAGAGGTGAATTTGATGGATTTTGAAATTAAAAGGGATTTAGAGAATGCTGCAAAGAAAATTAAAGATTTAAGGGATTCTCTTTGACATTGCAGACAAAATAAGACAAATAGAAGAACTAGAAAATAAAGTTGGGGTGTCAGACTTTTGGGATAGCCCAGAGACAGCTCAAAAAACCATGCAGCAACTGAACAAGCTCAAGGATAAGGTTGAAGAGATTAAAAGGCTTGAGGGAAAGCTCGAAGATATTGAAGTCCTTGATGAACTTGGTAAAGAAGAAGGGGAAGAAAATATTTTGCCCGAGGTTGCTCAGGAGATTAAAGAGCTATATGAGCTGCTGGGGAAAATGGAGCTGGAAACCCTACTAAGCGGTAAATATGATCAAAATAACGCAATTCTGACCCTTCATCCTGGAGCTGGGGGGACTGAATCCCAAGATTGGGCGGAGATGTTATTTCGGATGTATACCCGTTGGGCAGAGAGTCACGGATACCGTGTAGAGGTTCTTGATATGCTGCCCGGTGATGAAGCGGGAATAAAAAGTGTAACTGTTTCTATTGAAGGAGAAAATGCTTTTGGTTATTTGAAGTCGGAAAAAGGTGTGCACCGGCTAGTTAGGATTTCACCCTTTGATGCTTCAGGAAGAAGACATACCTCTTTTGCCGCTGTTGAAATAATGCCAGAGGTTACTGATGAGGCTGCAACTGAAATAGATCCCAAGGACTTAAAGGTTGATACCTATCGCTCCAGCGGTGCTGGGGGTCAGCACGTAAATAAGACTGATTCGGCAGTTCGGATCACCCACCTGCCTACAGGTGTTATTGTTCAATGTCAGAAGGAACGGTCGCAAATCAGTAATAGGGCAACAGCCATGAAGGTACTGCGGTCAAAATTACTAGAGCTGCAGATGAAAGAGAAGGATAAAGAACTGGCCCAATTAAAAGGTGATCAGCAGGAGATAGGCTGGGGCAGTCAGATTAGATCTTATGTATTCCACCCTTATAGTATGGTCAAAGACCACAGAACCACAGTGGAAAAAGGCAATGTTCATGCTGTTATGGATGGGGATTTAGATGATTTCATTGACGGGTATTTAAAAATGCAGGCATCTCAGTAATGAGAAACCTGCATTTTTGAATACCTACGGTATAGGCTAAGGCTAAGATATGATAAGAAATCTGTTCTTTAGATTTAAAACTAAGGAAGATCTTACGAAATATAATGTAGCGAAAGTCCAAGCTGAGAAGTGAGATCAAATCTCTACTCAGCCTTAGCCTAGTGAACAGAGTGAGCGAAACCTTAACCTATTCATTATTCTGTAAAACTGTAGAACTGTAGGACTGTAGCACTGACATACAGTACAGCCTATTAGCCTCACACTGTCATGCAGTAAGCCCATGAGTTATTAATAAGCAGCAAGTGGCATACTAGAAAGCTCCATATGATAGCGGCTTACTTTTTTCACATATTTTTGGGGTAAAGTTAACTCCGCTTGGAGTTTTCTATCTACATAGGTTTCCCCAGCATTATAGGCAACAAGTGTCTTTTCCATGCTGCCGTCATATCGTGTGAGTAAACGTTGCAGGATATAGATACCCATATGTATATTGGTTTCTATGTCAAATAAATCTTCTCTGACTTGGGGAGCCTTGATTCCCATAAGCTTAGCCCAGTAGGGGGCATATTTTAGACGAATCTGCATTAATCCTGTGTCATCGAGAGTCCCCTTGCAAGAAGGGTGAAATTCACTTTCAACAGCAATAATAGATATTATTAAATCTGTGGGAACATTATATTGGGCACTGTATTTATCAATGGTATCGGCGATTAATTCAATTGTATTTTGTTCTAAACGAGGGTTTAACTTATTGACTAAAGCTAGAAAATCCTCATCGGATAACAATTTTGGTGGCTGTTTTTTAGGTGTTGGCTCCGCTTTAGGCAAGTGCTGGCTGTCGTCAGCAACACCCTGACTTGAACATCCAATAGAGGTTGCTACTAACAGTAAAGATACCCCTATTGCCAAGGCCTTGCGTCCCTTTTTACCCATCCTTAATACCTCCTATTGTTGTACAAATTAAAATCTTCTATAGGTTATAACTATTCATCATAGTCATAACCATATTCCACCAAAAATATGCACTCAATAATATCCCGAATGAAATATATTTGGCAACTGTGTAATAAGTCTTATAGAGGGAATATAAAACGATAGGAGACTTTAAGATGAAAATAACGTATAGATTACTTGTTTTTGCGCTGGTATGCTCTGTGGTAATAACTGGCTTAATAATTTTACAGTTAGATAATAGTATTGAAAGCCAGTTTGAGTCAGCTATTATGCAGGGGTACCCCGGCACAACAAAAGCTGATGTTAAGCTGAAAATAAACTGGCTACAGGACGGAATACAAGGAAATATTGCTAATCTAACAATCGATATTAATGATTGGCGCCATGGAAGCCTACAAATTAATAATTTTTACGGAGATTTTTCAAATGTCCAAATAAACTGGCTGCAGCTTTTTCGCAAAAAGCAGATTGTAGTTGAAAAAATTGGTAAAGGTAATATTCTGGCAGTTATTGATGAGTCGAATTTAAACAAAATGATAAATCGCTACTACCAGGGTTTAACTGTAAAGTTAGAGGATAATGAGGTTAATGTTAATCTAAATTTAAAGATCTTGAGCTACACAATAAGGGCTATAGTTCACGGCACATTAATACCGGGAACCGGGCCAGAACTATATTTTGTACCTGGAAAAATTGATATAGGCAAATATGAATTATCGGAAAATATTCGACAGGATTTATTAGAAAGAATGAAGATCCCTTTGTCTTTGGAAAAAATACCCTTCACTTTTCATGTAACAACTGTTAAGATAATGCAGAATAAAATAATTATCGAAGGTAAAGTGTAGACTAATAATAGTGGAAAGATTTCACTCCACTTCGTTCCGTTAGAATAAGATTTCGCTTCGCTAGCAATTAAAGACTAAGGACTATGGACTATGGACTATAGTCTATAGACTTATGACTAGCCACTAGCCACTAGCCACTAGCCACT
>JUEF01000006.1 GCA_000802045.1 Peptococcaceae bacterium BICA1-8 | reverse complement strand
ATTTTTTCAAGTAACCAGGTGGAGTTCTCTTTTTGCATTTTTGCAGTGATAGTAATATTTTCTTTACCTGCAGGAGAATCGTCTGTCGTATAAATAAGGAGTGTTGCAGATGTTTGGGATAAATCGTTTATCTCATAACTATAGTTATTCCAGTAAACATAATATCCCACACCCCCGTCTTTACTAATATCTGCATATAATTTACCATCAATATTTTGATATCTGCCATTATTTAATAAAGAGTCGGCTTCGCTCTTTACATATATGTTTCTTACAAAGCCCTCAAGTTCAGCAAACGTTGTAAAACGTTCATCCTTTACAGGAAAGACAAAATTATTATTAGGAGGGTTTTCGGGAATTTCCACCGCAAGCATTGATAAGCCAAAAATTTCGTAAAAAGTGACTTTATTTAAATCTATGAGCATCTCCGCCCGGTTATAGAGTTCATTCTCAAGTTTATCTACAGGCAGTACAGGTATGTTCATCGCCAACGGGTCCAATTTAGCAAAGGGAATTTCAAATACCGGAAAACCTACCGCATAGGGTGCTAAGGTATAAAGCTGATAATAAAACATAAAGCTATTTTCTGTAAGTACAAAATCGTCTTCCGAATAGTAGTTCCGAGCATTATTTTTGCAGTCTTCAAAGAAAATGAATTTATCCGTTCCTTCAGTTTCTTTGATCTGTGCAAGTACGGTTTCATAAACCATATTAAGTGCATCTTCTCTAGAGCCTCCTAAAATATCGGGGAGAGTTAGTTTCTTTCCCGTACTTACATTAAATGTTTCGGAACACCAAAATGAGTTGGGATGCGCACCACCGGTATTTTGATATTGCAAGCTGAGCACAGAAAGCAGGTTATTGCCATTGTATCTGATACTAAAACTGCGATTATACTCGTGGGGTCGGAACTCATATTCAGCACTTTTAGCAAATTCTTTATCTTCCCGGGCAATTGCTAACCCTTCGGAAATGATGTTGGTGATAAAATCATTGAATTGTACTTCATAATACTCATTGATTTTAGAAATACTGCTGTCATTACCCGGATTTTTAATTTCAGGGTAGGTAATTTTTAGCTCAAGTAAAATGGTGCCGTCCTCATCGTCCCGTAAGGTTTCCGCATAAACCTTGTGAGATATTTGTATAGGTGATGGAGTTTCCGTTTCGGTTGTTTTACTTGGGGGTGAAGTTACAACTTCTTTCGAACTGCAACCTGCAGTCAAAACTATTAGAAGCAATATAATGAGTAGTAGCACTTTGGTTGGAAAAAATTTTTCTTTTCTCATGAGCTCACCTCTATTATTTTTATCCTATCTTTATATTATATTTCAATTATTACTTTATGACTTTATTCGTAAAGTAAGAGGGGTGTTCGTCTTGCTTAGTTACTATGTTATTTATGGAGGGATTAGTCTGATTTTAAGTGTAAGTCGAAGAACTGATATTCCTGCTTTTTATACAGGGGTGGTATTTATGGGGTTGCTTTTGGAGAATGGTTTTATATAATACAAAATATGGTATAATAATTTAGTACAGTTATAATTAAGGAGCTGGTAGCATGTATACAGCTATGGCGGACAAAAAACTGAACAATATCTTAAGTGAAGTTGTAAAAGATGTAAAAAATTTGTATGGAGAAAAGCTAAAAGAAATAGTATTATATGGATCGTATTCCCGTGGCCAAAACGATGATGAATCGGACATTGACTTACTCATTCTTATCGACATTGATGAGTCCGAACTTAAATATTATGATAAAAAACTCAATAATATAATAAGTGATATAGGATACCGTCATATGAAAGTTTTATCGTTAATTGATATTAGTTATGAAAAATTCAACCACTGGGTAGATGTTGTGCCATTTTATAAAAATGTAAAAAATGAAGGGATTATTGTTTATGAACAGTAAAATAATAACTTTATCAAAATATAGATTAGAAAAAGCAAAGGAAGATCTCATATCGTCAAAAATTAATTTTGAGAATGAACTTCTTAAGGCATCAATTAACAGGTCGTACTATGCAATATTTCATTCTATAAGGGCCATAAATGCATTAAATGAGTTTGATTCAAAAAAGCATTCAGGAGTAATTGCTCATTTTAACCAACATTTTATCCATACGGGACAATTTGAAAAAGAAATATATTCGATTATTACTTCTGCATATAAGATTAGGGAAAAATCTGACTATGATGATTTCTTTATAGTATCTAAAGAAGACGCAGAAGAACAATTAAAAAATGCTGGTTATTTCCTTGAAATAACTAAAGAATTTTTAGATAAGAAATATAATGATGATTAGAATTTTATTCGACCCCATTAGATATTAAAAAAGTAAATAATATAACTGACAGACTGCTGTCACTAACCTCTGGTAATCTATAAATTGAAGATTACGGAGGTAATTTTTTTGAGTGAGAAAATGCCAGCACAAAAATTTTATTTTTTGAAGATTTAATATATTAAGTAATGGATTAAATGAGTCAGAAATAGAACCGAATTTATACCTTTTTAACAAATTCAGATTTTAATTTCATAGCACCAAAACCATCAATTTTGCAGTCAATATTATGATCTTCATCAACCAAACGTATATTTTTTACTTTTGTACCCACTTTTAGGACTAATGAACTTCCTTTTACTTTTAGGTCTTTGATTACTGTTACAGTATCGCCATCGTTTAAGACATTTCCATTTGCATCTTTGATAATCTTCTTATTTTCACTATTTTCAGTTTCAAATTTTAAAGTCCATTCATTGCCACATTCTGGGCAAACAAAAAGACTTCCATTTTCATAAGTGTATTCTGAATTGCATTTTGGGCAGTTTGGTAAATTAGGCATAATTTCTTTTCACTCCATTCTTTATGGTTAACTCTTACACCGGTTCTGTTTATATTTACTTGTACGTTTCAATTCATTATAACATTGCCCAGCATCAGCATCCAATTATCCATACCACGATGCTTTATTTGTGCCACACGTATAATAAACAAGGAAGTTTTGAAGGAAATTAAGAATCTAGAGGAGAATTATCTACTTATGGAAAGGGTTGAGAAAACGTTAAAAGAAAGGCTGATTATTATGGATAGAATATATATACGTGAATTAGAGGAAGGTAGCAAAATATCAACTACTTTTCTTGTAAAACAAAAACAGTTGTTACCCTTTAAAAATAAGAAAGGTAAATTTTTGCATGTTATCCTAGGGGATAGGACTGGGGAGATAGAAGGTAGACTATGGGAAACGGCAGAGGATATTTTCCCAAGGCTCAATGATAAGAATATTGTCCATGTTGAAGGTGAAGTAAGCCGCTATAAGGACATCTTTCAAATAAATATCATATCTATTGCCCCTAGTGAGAACTATGTCATTGAAGATCTTTTGCCGGTATCAAATAGAAATATTAATGAAATGGAAAATGAGCTTGATGAAGTAATTAGCTCTATAGAAAATAAGAATCTAAAAGAATTATTAGACCGAATCTTTACTGATGAGGAATTGTATAGAAACTTTACCAGGTCCCCGGCGGCTAAGTTTCACCATCAAGCCTATATAGGAGGACTCCTAGAGCACACTTTAGGAGTAGTAAAAGTTGCAGATAGCTTAGCGGGTGTTTATCCCGATATTGATAGGTGTTTATTGATAACCGGTGCATTAGTACATGATATAGGAAAGATAGAGGAATTAGTTTATGAAGAGCAGATTGAGTATTCTGATGGAGGAAGATTAATTGGTCATATAGTACTCGGAGTAAATTTAATACAGCGAAATATTGATAGGATTCCGGCATTTCCAGAAGATTTAAAGATCAAGCTTATCCATATGATTGTAAGTCATCATGGGGAATATGAGTGGCAATCTCCCAAAAGACCAAAGTTTATCGAAGCAATGCTTTTACATTATGCAGATATGATTGATGTTCAAGTAGATAAGTTTAACCAGGTTAAGAATAGTACCGGTGAAAATGAAGCCTGGTCCGGTTGGGTTAAAGGTTTAGATAGATATATTTATTTAAAGTAGGTGATATTTTAGTAAGCTGAATAGGTAGATACAATTTAGGGGTGGAACTATGACTTATGATCTCTATGATACGCCTTTATATAGACCTCCAAGTGAAGCTAATAGTTTAATTTTGCAGCTGACATTAGGCTGTTCCCATAATAAATGCACTTTTTGTAATATGTATAAGGCGAAGAAGTATCGGGAAAAAAGCACAGAAGAAATAAAGGAGCATATTAATTGGGCTAAACAAAATTGTCCTCAAGCTAATAAGATTTTTTTAGCCGATGGCAATGTTTTAGCAATGGAGACAGAAAAACTACTCGCTATTATTGATAATTTATATAGACAATTTCCCAAACTACGAAGTGTATCTTGCTATGCTGGACCAAGAGATATTTTAGCTAAAAATGAAGACCAATTATTAGCATTAAAAGATGCTGGATTAAGAATCCTATATTTAGGAGTAGAAAGTGGAAGCTCAGAAATCCTTAGAAATGTTAACAAAGGTGTAAGTGCTGACCAAATGATTGAGGCTGGTCAAAAAGTAAAGAAATGTGGTATAAAGCTATCTTGTATGATTATATCTGGGTTAGGTGGTCAAAGTTTATGGGAAGCCCATGCTGTAGAAAGTGCTAAAGTAATTAATAGTATTTCACCTAGGTTTTTAAGTTTATTGACACTGTATATAGATGAGGGGACTGTATTAGAAAAAGAAATAGATGCAGGTAACTTTAAATTGCTAAGTCCACGGCAGGTTTTAGAAGAAACTAAATTAATGCTAGAAAATTTGCAAGTAAATAATTGTATTTTTAGAAGCAACCATGCCTCAAACTATATAGCTTTAGAAGGGATTTTAAACAAAGATAAAGCTAAACTAATAAAACAAGTTAATGCTGCATTAAATAGTAAAGAATTTAAGGAAGGCCAGCATTAAGGGCGTATGTCTTATGGAGTGCAGGATCAAGCTTCAAGGTTATATCCTTGAAGTATTTTTATTTTTTACGGGTATTATTATAATAATCAAAGTTTTTATCAAGTCTAACGATCCTCGGTAAAGGGCGGTAATATGATGATAGACCAGGGAAATAAAATTTACTTTACGGTTACACAAACAGAAGAGGGAATGCTGCTAAGAGAATTTTTGCTTGAAACTAAGCAAATTTCCCGGAGTGGACTAAGCAAATTGAAAAATCATGGAAAAATATTATGTAATGGGGAATTTGTAACTGTTAGAAAAAAATTGACTGAAGGCGACCAGGTGACGTTAATCTATCCTAAAGAGGCTATTAGTGAATATTTAAAGCCGGAGTCTGTTTTCCTAAATATCGTCTATGAGGACAACGACCTATTGCTAGTAAATAAGCCAGCTGGGTTATGTGTTCATCCTACCAAAGCCTATCCAACAGGGACATTGGCTAACGGAGTGATTTTTTACTTGCAAAGTAAAGGTGAAGAAGCAGGATTTCGTTCAGTCAATAGGCTAGATATGGATACTTCAGGGTTAGTATTAATTGCAAAAAATAGTTATAGCATGCAGCAGCTTTTTTTGCAGCAGCAGCAGAAACTGCTGCTTCGCAGTTATCAGGCACTGGTGCAGGGCAGTATTACTTGGCAGCGAAATACGATCACTGACCCTATTCGTAAGATTGATGGAAAAACTGCCAAGCGGGAAATTCATCTAACCGGTCAGAGGGCTGTAACCCATGTTGAAGTAATTAAGGCTTATTCTGAACATACCCTAATCAAACTAGTGCTAGAGACAGGCAGAACCCACCAAATTAGACTTCACCTAGCAAACATGGGGTTTCCGCTAGTGGGCGATAGCCTATATGGAGGCTCAAGATGTCTTATGTCTAGACATGCCTTACATACAGATTATATTCAGTTTGCCCACCCCCGAACAGCAGAGAAGCTAAGTTTCCAATTACCTTTGCCTTCAGATATGCAGGCCGCATTAGAGGAGTTGAGGAGAAAACAAATTTCCCATCATCCTTAGAATGTACAAACACAAGTAAGAATGCTAATGTGTTTTCTATTTAAGGTATCAGAGATTCCGAGGCACGTCGATGCGTAGTTTACCCAAATAGAAATCACACTTCTTAAGCCTTGAGAAATCAGGGTTTTTCTCATATTCGGGATATGTTTCTGTGGACACCGGGAGTGGTTTTGGATAATAGAATACTATTTTGCGGGGATAGCGGAATTGGCAGACGTGTTCAAGTCCCGTTTCACGCACCATTTACAATAAAAAACTTCAAGGTTATATAAACTTTGAAGTTTTTTTATTTCTGTAAGGATAACTAATTTGTGATAATGGGAAACAAAAACGTGCGGGGTCCATATGGATGTAGTGGGCGCTGGTTGCATCTAATATTGCTACAGCAAGATAGCAAAAATAAATGGGGTAAGAGCTACGACGGTAAATAAGCGAACGATCTGTAAGACTGCTACCTTTGACACATCTGCCCCCATTTCATCAGCCATAATCACCATAGGGAGTGAGCCGGCGGGCGCAGTACCTAAAAGGCAAGTTACCATGTCCCATTTCGTTATCCTGCGTAGGGTGAAAGCTAAACCTAGACCACTTAAAAAGGTAAGTAGTGACAGAATTAAAGCTGGAAGTACAAGCATAGGAAATTGGAGAACAGTAGCCTTAGTTACACTGAGTCCTATTATCCCTCCTACACCCATGAAAGCGATATTTTGTATATCGTTATTGGGCTTTAAGGGAACTTTAAAGATCCTTTTATACAGAAAGATGCCAAATAAAGGACCTATCAGGTCAGAAGCTGGTACTTTAAGATAAGAGCAAGACAGAGCAGCCCCAAATGCTACTATGCCCAGCTTAATCCATTCCAATAGGGAATCGTAAGATTCCTTTTTTTCTAGTGTCGGCCCCGCATTTTCCTTTTTGAGGGAGATTTCATACCTCTTAACCACAAAGGGAATCATGAAGAGTACTGTAAATAATCGGGATGTTTGAAATAATGTTACCTTGAAGGTATTAGCCCCGAATGACATAGCAGTTACACTCATTTCTGCTAATCCACCAGGGGAAGAGGAAAAAAAGGCAGTAGACGGTTCGATTCCCATCCATATTAATATCTCTCCGATGGCAACACCGGTCACTATCATCCAAACACCAAGAAGTAGCGCAATTTTTGTCAGTGCTTTATCTTCTAAGGTAAAACGGAGTCCTAGAAAACCACCTAATATAATAGAAAAAACTGATTTTAAGTGCGGCCAAAGCTCAAGGTGAAAACCCGATATATTAACAAGAGCAAGAAAAGCGATGGGTCCTAAAAAGGTTGGCATTGGCATTCGTACTAGTTTACCTATATGGTAGCCAGCGAAAACCAGGAGAAGAAAAATCAAATGATCCAATTTATTCGATCCTTTCTCTAGATGCTAAGTCTGCACTGTAAATTTTTAACGTGTTACTTATTTTATGTTCTACATGCTTTAGCACTTTACCTCTATCATGGAAACTAAATTCCCCCAGTGTACCAGAGGTACTCTGAGGCTTTTCCTGAAAAGGGGTAAGGGACATGACCTGAGTTAGGAAAAGTGCAGCCTGTAGAACTTTTTCAAATTTTTTTTGGCAAATGTTTCTGTTTATAAAATATTGAGTATGTTATATACTCAATTAGAAAAGACATCTGAAAGTCGTAGTAGTTGCGGGTTCAAGGTTTTGGAATAATTCAATAGTGTGTTTATGTTCCCTTGAAAAGGTGTTTAAGGGAACTTTCTTTTGGGGGGGCACTTCCAGTAAAAAGGTAAGTCTACGGAAGAGGTTTATAAGAAGATTTAATACAAAATTTTATCATTTAAAAATGGATTACCGTTTTAATTGTCGAAAAGTTTTACTTTATTTAATTAAGAGGGAAGATCTACTAATAGTTGCTCATGTAGACATTCCGGAATACAAGATTTAAACCTAAAGTTTGAGGGCATAGAAAAATGCCAACCTTAAGCTCAAATTAAGTATTAGACTCAGGAATTTTGTTAGATGATTTTAGGGGGGAGAAGAATGAAAAAATATAAAAAATACGTAATAGAAACATCTAATAATACCAATGAAAAAATTAGTATGCTTTTAACTCGGTTTCAAAGTAAAATTCGTGTATATTCACCCGCTATTTGTCCTCTGATGGTTCAGCTATCTTTGTTGCAGACATCGAAAACCCAGTCATGTGGCAAGTGTACACCTTGTCGAGAAGGTCTGGTACAATTGGAAAAACTTTTAAAATCAATCCTAGATGAAGATGCCACGATCGATACATTGGAGAAGATGAAGAAACTTGCAGGAATAATCAGAGATACAGCAGATTGTGCAATTGGTTATGAATCTGCCGAAGCAGTTTTGGAAGGTATAGAAGTTTTTGAAGAGGAATATATCAGTCACATACAAAAACGCCCCTGTCAAATGGACAGTGAACAGGAGATTCCGTGTACCACATTATGTCCTGCCCATGTTGATGTTCCAGGATATATTTCACTGATTGGAGAAGAAGATTATGCGGGTGCCATTAATTTAATCCGCAAGGATAATCCATTTCCAACTGCATGTGCTATGATATGTGAGCACCCATGTGAGGAGCGCTGCAGACGTAATCTTCTTGACAGCTCTTTGAGTATACGTGGACTTAAAAAGTTTGCGGTAGATCAAATACCTGCAGATACAGTTTCTGTTTCCCAATGCAATGTTTCTACTGGAAAGAAGATTGCTGTTATTGGTGGGGGGCCAAGCGGATTGACAACTGCATATTTCCTGGCACTGATGGGACATGAAATCGTGGTTTATGAAGAAAAAGAAAAGCTTGGCGGCATGCTAAGATATGGAATTCCAAATTACAGATTTCCAAAAGATCGCCTGGATGAGGATATCAACGCAATTCTTTCTACGGGAAACATAGAAGTGAAATATAACGTGAATATTGGCAAAGATGTCGGCATGGAGGACATTTACAAACAATACGATGCTGTTTATGTAGCAATCGGAGCTCAGGCCGGCAAGAAACTTAGGATTGAAGGCGTAGAAAGTGGAAATGTAATTTCAGCTGTCGATGTACTCCGTGAAGTTGCTTGTGGAAAATATCCGGATTATTCTGGCAAGAAAGTAGTCGTTATCGGTGGCGGAAATGTTGCCATGGACTGTGCAAGAACTGCTGTCCGATGTAATGCTGATGAAGTTAGCATCGTATATAGAAGACGTCAGGATGACATGACAGCACTAAAAAGTGAGGTTGAGGGTGCAGTCATGGAGGGAATTGAACTTATGACGTTGCAGGCACCCGCTAAAATAGAGGCCGATGAAAATGGCAACTGTGTGGCCTTGTGGACACAGCCTCAAATGATTGGCACATATGACAGCGCTGGCAGACCAAGGCCGGTAGACGCAAAGAAGGATGGGGTTCGAATTCCATGTGATGTTGTCCTGATTGCAGTTGGTCAGGATATTATCAGTGTGCCCTTTGAGGAATTTGGAATGCCAGCATCTCAAAAATGCTTTATCACCACGACAGAATGTTCCGTTAAGGAAAAAGAAGGTGTGTTTTCTGGTGGGGATTGCGTAACGGGTCCATCTACTGTAATTAAAGCTATTGCAGCGGGTAAAGTAGCGGCCTATAATATCGATGAATATCTTGGTTATCATCATAGAGTAAATTGTGACGTAGTCATTCCATATGCAAAACCCAATAACCGTGTTCCAACGGGAAGGGTAAGTATTATAGAAAGAGAAGCACGCATTCGCAAACATGATTTTGAGCATGTGGAAAATCCTATGACATATGATGAGGCAATGCAGGAAGCGTCCAGATGCTTGAGATGTGATCAATATGGATACTTTCCGATCAAAGGAAGAAGATAATAAATCAAATTTGCGGATTTCAGCTATTTGCTGGAATCCTTTTTTTAATTTTTTTTTGTAGTATTTAACTAAAGTTGTATGAACACAAAAATTTTGTAGAGGTATATATATATGTATTGGGAAGAATTTACATATATCGATAATTCCCCAAGTGTAAGCATAATATTTTAAACAATGGGGATCCCTTTACCTTAAAGGAAATTTTAGGCCATGAGAGCTGGGAGATGTACTATCGAGGGGGAGGGGATAAATCCAACCCCTCTTATGATAATTATTTGGTAATAATCTTAAGGATATGTTCACAATTAAGGCACAAATTCTACATAGTTTTATCAACATTATAAGGTAATTTAAATTAGTAGTAATTATTAAAATTATGTAGAGGTGAAAAAATGAAGAAACTATTAACGAGTGCTCTAACAGGTGTAATGCTACTCTCTTTCTCAGGATTTGCTTTTGCAGCAAACGCAGTCTCAGAGATGGCCACAATAAAGGGTGGACAACATGTAGCTGAGTGTGCACAAAGTATGGATAAGGGAGTTTCCGAATGCGCTAAAGCTCCGGAATGTGTTAAAATGTAAATTAATTTTTGGGCCTGAGCCCCTTTCTTGTAAAAAATTATAATGCCTTCCTAATTAGGGGGAGAGAATTAAGATGGAGATTCAAAAATTTAAAGCAGAAGTAAAGCTAAATATTCTTGAAGCAAAGCTATTATACACAGTTTATCTTCAAATTTTAAATTTTAGTAACAATGATGCTGTCAAATATGAAATATTAGAACAAATAAATTTTCTACAAAAAACAATTAATGAATTATCAGAGAACCTTAATAATCTGGGGGAGATTGAAAAAGAGCTACTAGAAAAACTAAATTATAAAACAGTACATTAAGTTGAATCTATTTCACAAAAAGCAAAGGATATTGCCTTTGCTTTTTTAGTGTCAATTATTAATACCATTAAATTATTAATGTTGAAAACAAAAGACACATAATATACACGATATTATCATTGTTTGTTCAAAATTCTCCGATAAACTATGATAAATATAATTTTATTTAAAAAGGAGTGCTGATGGTGAGGTTATTAAATAGAGTTAAAAACATCTTTGGAGCAAAATTGGAGAAACGGCTTGATTCCCTAGAAGATCCAAAAGAAATGCTGGATTACAGTGTCACACAGATGGAAAAGAGTTTAAGAGAAATCACAATGAATGCTTTAGAAATTGGGACTGCTAAAAAAAGACTGGAAATGCAAAGAGATTTCAACTTAGCTAATTTTAAAAAGCATGAAGATTCAGCTAAGAAAGCTTTGGAACTTGGTCAAGAGGACTTAGCAAAAGAAGCTTTATTTAAAAAGAGCAGAGACGAAGAACAGTCCCAACGACTTAAAATACAAATTGAGTCTCTAAATAGAAGCATAGATTCAATTGCTAGAAGTAAAAAGGAGCTTCAGTTTAAGATTGAACTTTATCGTGCTAAAAAAGAGGAATTAAAGGCAATATATGATGCTTCCAAGGCACAAATCAAGGTTAAAGAGGTAATGACAACTTTTGGAGAGGATTCAAAGGGTATTTATGAAATAGTTGATAGAGCTGAAAGTAAAATAAAAAATATTAAAGCGAAAGTATTCGCATTAGAAGAACTTAGTAATATTGGGGTAATAGATGAAATACAACTGGTAAATGAATATGATATAAATAGTCGCTTATCTGAATTTGAAACTCAAAAAGCCATAGAAGAAGAATTGGCTAAATTAAAGGATGAGATAAATAACAATCAGTTGGTGTAGTTACGATTCATAGGCCGAAGTACATAATTTAATAAATATACACAATTTATTAACAAATAATGGGTGGTGGATTAAGTGAGTTTTGTTTTAGAATATAAAATAAGTGTTTTAAGACAAGAGCTTAATAATTTATACCAGGCCAAGGGGGATTTTCAAGATCAAGAGGTATTCAAAAAGAGTATCGAATTGGATAAATTAATCATTGAATTTCTAAAAGAGAGTAAATTAGCATCCATTAATATAAAAAGCGAAATGTAAGCCCTTCGCTTATTATATAATTCTACAATCTAGATACTTATATGAGGTGATTTTAATTTGCTATAAAAATATATATTCAGATTTTAAGCCTTTCCAAAAAGGCATATGCAAAGTATTGGGTAAATTAGAGGCAGAGGTAATGGAAATAGTTTGGAGTGAAGGAAAAGTATCAGTTAGAAATGTTTATGAAATATTAGTAGTTAACAGGGAAATTGCTTATACAACAGTAATGACTACTTTAGGCAGGTTAACAAAAAAGGGGATATTATCAAAAACTAGACAGGGAAACGCTTATCTATATTCTTCTTTTATCTCTAAAGAAGAGTTTATTAATAATATGATTAGTAGCATTCTTGAAAGTTTAGTTAGGGATTATAAAGATGAAGTAATAGAATGCATTGACCAAAAAAAGATCATGGGGAACTAATGCTCTGGATAAGTTGGTACTAAATTACACAGAAGTTTCATAATTCTATCACACTTTATCAAAACATTAGACACTCTTATAGACTATCATTTGATTAGTTTATAAGAATATTAGGAGGAATAAGCTTGAACCATAACAAAAAACATGGTGCATTTCATGGTTTATTAATGTTAATATGCTGTTTAGCTCCAATTTTGCTTTTAGTATTGTTTGCTCCACAGTTAAAAAGTTTCGCTGCTTCAGGAGGGACTAATCTTTATTGGCTTTTCCTCCTGTTATGCCCAATAATGCATATTGGTATGATGTTCTTTATGAAAGATAAAGGTGGCAGCTGTCATGGAAATGGCTCAGAGACTAAAAAAATAAAAGAATCAGAGACCTTGCAAAACGAGCAATGAAATAAGTGAATTCTATATTCAAGCCTATTTTAACCCCCTTACGGTACCGTTGATACTTACAACGGTATCTTTTTTTCCCAAAAAGTTCAAAGATTAGACACAAATGGTTCATACTTCATTCAAATTTGTTGCTTAAAATAGTCTAAGAAGGTTAGAGGTGATATGATTTGAAGATTTCAGGAAAGGATAAATATGAACTATGAATTAAGTAGATATTTATTTAGCAGGATCAGTTTAATGGAATGGAAAGGATGATTAGAGTGGAGAAAATTAGTTTAAAAATTAAGGGAATGACGTGTGCTGCCTGTGCTGCCAAAATTGAAAAATCCTTAAACAAGATGGCTGGTGTGACAAATGCAAATGTAAACTTAGCTATGGAAAAGGTAGCCATCGAGTATGATCCAACAGAAATAAAAATAAATGATTTTGTAGAAAAAATTAATAAATTAGGATATCAAGTTGTAGCTGATAATATTGATCTCAAAATTCAAGGAATGACCTGTGCTGCCTGTGCTACAAAGATAGAAAAAAAGCTCAATTCATTACCAGGAGTAGCAAAGGCAACGGTAAATTTGGCAACAGAAAAGGCCTCAGTAACATATTATAGTTCAGTTGTTTCAACCGTTGACTTAAAGGCAGTAATAGAAAAGTTGGGTTATAAAGCTCAGGTCGCAGGAGACAGGGTGGACAGTGATAAAGAGAAGGAGTCAAGGGAAAAAGAAATTAGAAAGCAGAAAATGTATTTTATCTTCTCGGCAGTTCTTTCTTTACCTTTAGCATTATTTATGTTTGCTGAGCTGTTTAAATGGAACTGGGTGCCGGCTATTATTTTTAATATGTTTTTTCAGTTGGCTTTAGCAACACCTATTCAATTTATCGCTGGTGCTCAGTTTTATAAAGATGCCTATTATGCTCTAAAGAATAAAAGCGCAAATATGGCAGTCTTAGTAGCCTTGGGAACATCTGCAGCATACTTATTCAGCGTTGTTGTTACCTTTTGGGGTCAGCAAATTGGCGAGATGCACGTTTACTATGAAACCTCGGCAATAATTATTACTTTAATAATCTTAGGTAAGCTTTTAGAAGCCATTGCTAAAGGAAAAACCTCTGAAGCAATCAAAAAGCTGATGGGACTGCAGGCAAAAACTGCAAGAGTAATCAGAGAAGGGAAAGAATACGATATTCCTATTGAAGAAGTTGAAGTTGGTGAGTTAATAGTAGTAAGGCCTGGGGAGAAGGTCCCAGTAGATGGGATAATTAAGGAAGGCTACTCTGCATTAGACGAGTCAATGTTAACTGGGGAAAGTATTCCTGTTGATAAAAAAGCGGGAGATCAGGTTATTGGTGCAACTATAAATAAACATGGGACCTTTAAGTTTGAGGCGACTAAAGTGGGCAAGGATACTGCTTTAGCTCAAATCGTAAAAGTAGTAGAAGATGCTCAAGGTTCAAAGGCCCCTATTCAGAGAATGGCGGATATTATCTCTGCTTATTTTGTCCCGGCGGTAATTGTTATAGCTATAATTACCTTTAGTGTATGGTTTTTCATAGTCGAACCCGGAAACTTTACAAGGGCCTTAATTAATTTTACTGCGGTACTGGTAATAGCTTGTCCTTGTGCCTTAGGCCTAGCTACACCTACTTCCATTATGGTGGGAACTGGTAAAGGTGCAGAGAACGGTATCTTAATTAAAGGTGGAGAACACTTAGAAAATACCCATAAGCTTGATACTATTGTTCTAGATAAAACAGGTACGATTACCAAAGGGAAGCCGGAAGTAACTGACATTTATAGTATAAATGCTTTAGCTGACAATGATATTTTAAGGATTGCTGCAATAACTGAGAAGGGTTCGGAGCATCCGCTAGGTGAAGCTATAGTCATTAAAGGAAAAGAAGTTTTTGGTGAATTACCGGATCCAGATGAATTTAATGCCATACCGGGTCATGGTGTGGAGGCCGTTGTGGATGGGAAAAAGATATTAATGGGTACCAGAAAATTAATGAGGGATAGAATAATTTCTATTGAAAAAATTGAAGATAAGATGAGTGAATTTGAGGAGCAAGGTAAAACTGCAATGCTTATGGCCGTAGATAATTCTATCGCTGCTATCATTGCGGTAGCGGATACTATTAAGGAAACCTCCATAGAGGCAATCAAAGCTCTTAAAGACATGAATATTGATGTTGTAATGATAACTGGAGATAACAAACGAACTGCAAGGGCTATTGCAGAGCAGGTAGGTATTACCCATGTGTTAGCTGAGGTATTACCTGAAGATAAAGCCAGTGAAGTAGCAAAATTGAAGGCTCAAGGTAAAAAGGTTGGTATGGTTGGTGATGGTATAAATGATGCACCCGCTTTGGTAACTGCTGATGTTGGAATGGCTATTGGAACAGGAGCAGATGTTGCAATGGAGGCTGCAGATATAACTCTGATGTCAGGAGATTTAAGGGGTATCCCTGCAAGCATTAAGTTAAGTAGAGCAACAATGCGTAACATAAGGCAAAATCTATTTTGGGCATTAATTTACAACACACTAGGTATACCCGTGGCTGCCCTGGGTTTATTAAATCCAGTTATTGCCGGCGGGGCTATGGCCTTTAGTTCTGTGTCAGTTGTTTCCAATGCATTAAGGTTAAAACGCTGGACATATAAACCAGCTCAAAACAAATAAACTGGAGGTATTGTTATGGAAAAACAAATTATTAAAGTAAATGGAATGTCCTGCAACCACTGTAAAATGTCTATAGAAAAAGCACTAAAAGAAATTAGTGTTAATGGTACGGTTAACCTTGAAGCAAAAACCGTAACTGTGGAATTTGACCCCCGAAAAAGTAATTTAGAACAAATAATAATTGAAATTGAAGATCAGGGTTATGAAGTAGAAAAATAGTCTAAAAATAATATCTCACTCTAAAAAACAGATAAGTAGAATAAAGAATAATATAACCCCGAAAAGAGCCTTTAAATTAGGTTCTTTTCTTTCTTTTTTAATAAAAAACTTTATTAGCAGATTCCATTGATTTTAACTAATAAATTAAATCTATTTTTCAAGATTAGGTAGAGTAATATAACTAAATGAATACAATTGGGCTAAACAGACAAACTAAAATATAGATAATTAACTCTATCTAACTGAGCTATCTTTATAATTTTGGGGATGTAAACAGGAGGCTATACGAATGGAATGGCAGGCTATCTTTAACGGCAGTAAAGATATACCCCTTTGGGGTTTTGCCATACGGGCAACCCTTCTTTATTTTGCTTTGATTATAGGTACCAGGTGGATGGGACATAGACAGGTAGGAATATTATCAGGACATAACTATTTAGTAGCAGCAGGGATCATGAGCGTGGCAGCTGTGCGGATGGTAAATGCCGAGGCTTCTCTTGTATCCGGCCTGATTATTGTGTTTGCGTATGCTCTAGTAAATGTATTATTTTCTTATCTCGACCTTAAATGGCCTAAGCTGATAGACAGATCACCGGTGCTTTTGATTGAGAATGGACAGATTAACAAAAAAAACTTGCTGGATTGCCATGTTACAATAGATAACTTGTTAGGTCAGCTGCGGCTTAAGGGGGCACATAACCTGTCCGAAGTATCATATGCCGTCCTTGAGCCAACGGGTAAAATAAGTGTAATTAAGAAAGCTTCAACTTTACCGGTTAGCCGGACACAAATGAACATGCCTCCAATATTTACGGCGCTACCCACTTTGTTAATATCTGACGGAAAGGTTGAAGAAGAGAACTTAAATATGCTAGGACTTGATTTGAATTGGCTGAAAAACAAACTGGCGGAAAAAGGTTTTGTCCATTTCGAAGATGTCTTTCTTGCTACCCTTCAGGCAGATGGTACATTATATCTCAGCGTATAGAGAGGAGTAGTAACAAGAATGGAAAATGGTGTATTTTCGGTTTTTAGCTCCGTAGAGAAACTGAGTTCAGCAGGTTATCTCCTGCGAGTGATTGGAGTGGCTGTATTGTTATACCTTGCGAGCCGTTTTTTACCTCGGAGATCAGGCGGTCAATTTTCTAGTTATGATTTTGCTTTTTTCTGGATGATGGGGGGATTAGTGGCTGCTCCACTTTTTGATTCGAAGATCAGTTTTGCCTATGTGCTTGTTTCCGTAGCTACCATTTATATCTGGCACTATTTTATATCCTACATCATGGTTAAAAACCGCACTATGGCCCGCATCATTGGAGGTACAGCAATTCCACTGGTCTTGGGCGGGAAGGTAATAAAAGAAAATATGAGGAAAGCCCTGTTCCCATTGGAAATGTTGTTTTCGCAGTTGCGCCAAGCCGACGCTCCCAATATTGCCGAAGTGGAAGCTGCAGTTCTTGAGACCAATGGTAGTGTGAGTATTCTTAAAAAGTCTGATTTTCAGCCGGTGACTCCCAAGGAATTGCAAATATATACTCAAGAAGCAGCCCTGCCCTCGGTTGTTTTGATAAACGATGGCCGGATAATTGAGGAAAATTTGCGTAAAGTAAACCTTGATGAATATTGGTTGCGTGGTCAGTTGGAGAAGTTTGGAGTATTTAAACCTGAAAGTATCTACCTGGCTGGTCTTGACGGATCGGGTCAGTTTTTCTATTCCACGTCACTATGATTTAGGAGGGAAAAATGTTAAGTGAACAAGAAATAATAAACAATGCCATGAAAGAACTGTTAGCTTACGAAGAGAGAATGGCCTGTAAATACGCAGAACTAAACCAAGATATAACGGAACCCAAATTGCAGCAAATGTTACGGGAAAATGAAATGGCTGCCCGTAATAATTATGGTACTCTGTCCCAAAAAATGACCAACCTTGGCATAGTTAAGTAGTTTATATTAAAGGGAGTGCAGATTTGAACACTATTGATAAGTTACAAGATGTACTGCAGGGTGATATGATGATGCAGTCTATGTATAACAAATATATGATGGATGTGACTAATCCGGAAATTCGCCAGCTCTTTACACAAATGAGGGATGCCAAAATGCAAAACGTTACCAGATTGCAGCAAGAGATATTGCAGATGATGAAAGCGGGTAAAACAAATTAATAATTATAATCTAAGTACGGACCGCAACCGGGAAATAAATCAGTTGCGGTTTTTTTGCTGGAAAGATGAGTAGCGTATAAAGTCATTGATAATACCAAATACTGATTTTAGTTAAAATCGAAGGAGGTGAGCTTATGGCTGATATCCAGGCTATTCAGCAATGCACTCAGACTTGCACACAGGCCGCCAATATGTTGCGTTCTGCTGCCAACGGAGTTAATAATGCAGGAATACGGGACATGATGACCCAAGGTGCCCATCATATTGAACTGTGCATTAGGTCCTGTGAAAGTGCCATGATTCAAAACCGTTAGTGTATTCAATCGTTAGTGGAAAGGAGGAAAGTTTCGTGAACGGAGTAAGCCAACAAGTACAACAGTGTATACAACAATGCCAGCAAGCTACCAATCAGTTGCGCTCCATGGCAAATACGGAGCCCAATCAACAGGTTAAAACAATGCTTAACGAAGGAGCCCATCACTTGGATCTTTGTATTACCGAGTGCCAATATTCGGTTCAGCAAATGCAGACTGGACAATAAAAAAAAATTTGCTAAACATTTAACCCTAAGGTTTAATGATAATTCAATATCAAAAGGATTTCCTTGAGAAGTCCTTTTGATATTGATTTTATTACTAGCAAAATATTAATTATAATTGGAATAACTAATTAAATTGGAAATTTAATAGATATATATAATAATTTAATTTTCATAAATTGTTCACATTTTCACCCTAGATTGGTCAAAATCTCCTGCTATTATAAAATTACACTAAAAATAAAGGAGGTTTTTGATTATGAAAAAAGCAACAATAATTTTAATTGGAGGTCTATTACTTATAGCACTAGCAGGAACAGCTATTGCAGAAACTGCTTCTACACCCCAAATACCAGTACCAAATGGGCCAAACCAAGAGTTTTATCAGGAAATGTATAATTACTGCCACGGTCAGAACGGTCAAAACGGTATGATGGGTCAATATTATGGTAATGGAAATAATGGTGCTGCACCACAAGGCTTTGGCGGCATGATGGGTTGGTAACCGAAGAGAGTAGCTTTCAAAGCTACTCTTTTATTTTAATTATCATTTAGAGGTGACAGTATTGAAAAAAATTCTTATACTTTTACTTATGCTATTTACTTTTTTGATAACCGGATGTTCACAGGAGCAAGAAAAAATATTAGTTCCCAAATTATTGAAGACGATTACTATAGAAAATATCCAAATTAAGGCATACCCTACAAAATATCAGGAAAATATTTTAAAAATGGAACTATCATTCACAACCCATGCTGGAGATTTAACAACTAATAACTGGAAGGAAATACTTAGTATTGATATAGATGGGGAAGAGTTTGAACTTGTAGAGTATAATTACCTCCGTAAATCGGAGCACCATCCCATATTAGAAATAGTATTGTCGTTAGATAGGGAGACTCTACAAAAAGGCAAACAACTCTCTTTACACATAAAAGGTCTAGCTGACAGTAAAAATGAAAAGATCTGGTGGTCTCTTGAAAAGCTAAATGAATTTTTGTTTCCATCTCAATTTGGGATTATAGCAAAGGATATTAAAGGTGCTTTGTGGCTGTTAACAACTAAGGGTGAAAAGAACTTAGAGCATTCTGCTTCCATTAGTGATATTGTGAAAATTAATAATAATAACTGGTTGACTTATGATAGAGAAAATGGCGTAATAGATAATATTACTTTAAGTGAAGACTTTAATATAAATTCGAAATCAAATATAACATTACCTTTTTTAAAAGATATTGCGTACTTTGAATTAGAAAAGCTATTATTTGCTATCAATGAAAAAGGGGATAACATATTAGTAATAAACTTAGAAAACGGAGAAACAATCCTATCATATAAGGATTTAATACAATCGGCAAATAATCTAGAGGTAATAGGCAATCAATTATTTGTTAGTGAAGATAATAATATTAAAATAATAAATTTTCAAAGCTTTATGCTAGATAAAAGTATATCTTTAGGTAATAAACAAATTAGAGATATTGAAAAAAGTGCAGATGAAAAATATATATTTATTATTGAAGAGGATAATACTCTAAAGATATTAAATGTTAAAAAATTACAAGTTATTAAGGAGATATATTTAAGTAAGGACTACAGCTATGACCCCGTTTTAGAATCAATTTCAGTATTAAATTTGGAAGGCAATAGGATTAGTGTAAATAATTTAAAGAATAATCATAAAAGAGAGATTCAATTAGAATATTCTCTAAAGGATATTGTCGTTGTACCTAACCGCAAATTTATATATGGAAGCTTGGCTGATAAAAATAACTTAATATTAATAAGCAATGAGTCGGGGGAAATAATAAAAGGTATACCAGATATGGCAGTAGAAAATCTTGGCGACAATTATGTCATTCTAAATAATAATTAAATAAGTTTATCTAATATATCTATTAAGTAGTAGCGTGTTGCAATTACACAATAATTTCAATATTTATATATAAAATATTCAAACAATAGATAAAGAACCACCAAAACTTCCTTGTATTATAGAGTTAAAGATAAACAAACAAGGAGGAAAAGTAATGGCAATACCTAAGGAAATATTAAAACAATTAATGGAAATTTCCGATTCAAAAAGTATCATTAATAATGTGGAATTAGAAAGAATAATTTTGACAGGGGAAATCCAGAATTACAAAGTACTTGATATTAGGGAGCGGGCGTTGTTTCAAAAGTTCCGTTTCCCCAGCTCAATAAACATCCCCTTTAAAGAATTGGGAAGGAATTTAACCAAGCTTCCCTCGGATAAAAGGATTTTAATAATCTGTAATTCTGGTTTTACGGCAGCCCAGTCCTTGTCTTTACTAAAATCAATTGGTTTAAAAACATATATATTGGAGAATGGAATAAATGGATATTTAGAAGAAGGCAGAAATGCTCGCAATAATATCTTAAGAATTGCATAAGTTCACAAATTGTTCACGCTTTACCCTAAAAAAATTCAATAATATTTGGTAAATTCTATAAGGGATCACATAAGTGATTCCTTATTTTGATATTCACTACTACTTTTTGTAGTAGTTTAGCGGAGGGAAAAGAATGAGTATAACAAAAAAGGTATTATTATTACTATTGTTTGCAGCCCTATTACTCCCGAATGCTGCTGTGGCTGGAGAGGGCATGGTATTAAAGAATTTCTCTGTTGATATTTGGCCTGAATATGATGACCCAAGAGTTCTAGTTATATATCAAGGGACATTCGTTAATAAAGGTAATTCGGATTTTACCGGCTATGTTAAATTTAACATACCTAAGTTTGATATTCCTAACGAGGGTCAAATTAGTATGGCCTGTGAAATAGTTAATGGCGGTAATCATTCTTGTCAGCCCTATAATCTAGAGGATAAGAGTGATTATATTGAACTGAGCTGGAAGACCACAAGAGTTATTAAGCCAGGACAGGAGTACCCAGTATTTTTAGAGTTTTATTACATGTCTTTTACCAGTGAGCCTCTTAGAAGCTTCAATTATGACTTCGCGTCAAATTATGACATTCAAGGTTTAGCGGTTAACATTAAGCAGCCACTTAGAGCAGAGAATTTTAAGATTAATCCCCAACCCCTTGTTACAAATGTAGATAGTAAAGATTTTTCTATACATAAGTTTAACTACTCTGATTTAAGTTCAAATGAGGCACTAAATTACAAGATAGAATACATAAAAAATGATAACGAGCCTTCAATAACAAAAAAACAACAAAATCAGCCTGGTGAGGTTGTTTCCCAAAAGAATGAACTAGAAAAAACAAATGCCTGGAAAAGTCCCATGATTTACACAATTATAGCAGCTTTTATTCTAGTTTTGGTTGGATTTATAGTTTTGGGTCTATTCAAAAGCAATGGTAAGAAAAGAACAAATATAAATTCCAAAAGTTCTAATTCGGAATTTCTCAAAGAAAAGAAAAAGTTAAGACAAATGCTGGTTAAGGATCAAATAACAGAGCAGACTTACCGTGAACTTATTGAGGACCTTGAAGAAGAGTATCTTTAAAGAGGTGAAAATGTGAATAACAGGGCTCGACTTATACTTGCAGTTTTAATAATCATAGGTGCAGTAGGTTATTTAATCTATTTTGGTATGCAGCAGGGGGTAGGTCAGATTTTAACCATTGAGGAAGCGTTACAAAAAAAGTATGATAGTAACATTTCGTTTATACAAATGGAAGGCCAAGTTAATTATGATACTGTTACCTTTGAACCAAATAAACCACTTATAACCTTTGACATTACCAACGATAAGAGTAATATTACTGTCATCTTCAAGGATGTAAAGCCCGATAACTTTGATTCTGGATACCCAATTATTATTGAAGGCAGGTTTCAGGAGGATGGTAAATTTTCAGCAGATAAGCTTTTAGTTAAGTGCCCTTCAAAGTACGAAGAAGAGAATGAAGCTGGAGGAGAAACATGATAGCCGATATAGGGTATTTAGCAATATTATTAAGCTTGATGTTAAGTATTTATGCCATTATCACTTCGGGAATATATCTAAAAAAAAGGAACATTAAATTCTTTAAAAGTAGTAATGGTGCTGTCTATGCAATGCTCCTTTTGAGTACCTTAGCTGTTGTAAGCCTATCATGGCTACTTTTTAAAGGTGATTTCTCAGTCAAGTATGTTTATGAATATACAAGTTCTGATTTATCCTGGTTTTATCGATTAACGGCACTATGGGCAGGGAATGATGGTTCCCTGCTCCTCTGGCTATGGTTATTAATTATTTATACAGCTTTAGTAGTTAAGCAGAATAAAATTAAGGATGCTACACCAATCGCCGTAATTATTTTACTAATTAATAGCTTTTTCTTTTTATTCGTAATGGCATTCTTAACAAATCCTTTTGAAAAGCTGGTAATGGCTCAATTAGAGGGCAGAGGTCTAAACCCAATGCTGCAAAGTCCTGGCATGATTATTCATCCCCTAGCTACCTATTTAGGGTATGTAGGCTTTGCGGTACCCTTTGCTTTCTCCATGGCAGCTTTATTCTTGAATCATAGTGATGATAGATGGATTAAAGTTACCAGGGGCTGGACAGTAATAGCTTGGTTGTTTCTAACTATTGGAAACTTGTATGGTGCCTTATGGGCCTATGAGGAATTAGGCTGGGGCGGGTATTGGGCATGGGATCCTGTAGAAAATGCCTCCTTTATGCCCTGGTTAACAGGAAGTGCTTTTTTACATTCCGTCATGATTCAGGAACGGAAAAATATGTTAAAACTCTGGAATATAGTTTTAATCATAATTACTTATGTGCTTACTTTATTTGGTACATATTTAGTTCGGAGTGGGATATTACAGTCGGTTCACGCTTTTGGCAGTTCTGCACTGGGTAAATATTTTTTAGCTTTTACTCTAGCGGTGTTAGTGGCTTCATTTGCACTTATGCTGAGCAGGATGAATTTATTAAAAGGTGAAAGAGAGTTTGAGTCATTAATCTCTAAAGAAACCAGTTTCTTACTAAATAATTTAATCTTATTAGGAATGGCTTTTGCTACTTTTTGGGGTACGGTATTTCCTCTGATTTCAGAGGCGTTCACAGACAATAAGATAACTGTTTCAATACCTTTCTTTAATACTGTTAACGCACCCCTAGGAATAATATTGGTTCTCTTAATGGGGATTTGCCCCCTTATTGCCTGGCGAAAGGCAAATATCAAAAGCATTATTGAGAACTTTACTGTTCCCGGTGTTTTATCTATTATTTTAGGATTTATCCTATATGTTAATGGTGTTGGAAAGCTTTATATACTTTTAGGCTTTGTTGTCACATTCTTCGCATTTTCTGCAACAGTATGGGATGTAATAAAAGGGGTTAGAATCAGAAAAGAGATCACTAGTGAAAGTTACACGATATCCTTCATAAGACTTCTACTTAGGAACAGAAGAAGATATGGAGGCTATATTATCCATCTGGGGATACTGATGATGGTTTTTGGAATTATAGGCTCCCAAGGCTTTGCAGTGGTAAAGCAGGCAACCTTAAAGGTTGGAGACAGTGTTGAAATAGGTAGCTATAAAATTAACTATGATAACCTAAAGCAAACTAGAGATGGAGAAAATGCAGTTGTTTATGCCCAGCTGCAGGTAAGCAAAGAGGATAGAAATATTGGTAAAATGACACCCCATAAGGTTTTTTATCCTACTCAAAAGCAGCCATCAACTGAAGTGGCTATAAATAGTACATGGCTAGAAGATTTATATATAATTCTAGCCGGCTGGGAATTAGATGGTACTGCTACCTTCAAAATACTAATAAACCCTTTAGTTAAATGGATTTGGACTGGCGGCTATTACATAGTTGTGGGTACATTATTTGCGCTATGGCCCGGGAGGGGTGGCCGGGTAGGTGGAAAGTACGTTAAATACCAAGCCAACTCATTTGAAGGAGTTAGTAAGAATGAAGAATAGAAAGACAATAATAAACACAGCCTTGATTTTACTGTTACTAGCTAATCTAGCGGTAGTCCCTATTAGTTCAGCGGAAATTTCCATAATTCAGAAGGAAATTGAAGAAATGCTGGTCTGCCAGGATGACTGCGGGATGTTGGTATCAGCATGTGATAACTCTACAGCAGCTTATATGAGGGGAATTATTAATGACCAAATAGCGCAGGGCAAGTCCAAAGATGAAATTGTCCAATACTTTGTATCTATCTATGGGGAACAGGTTCTTGCTGCACCAAAACCCCGAGGGTTTAACCTTACTGCATACGTTACACCCTTTTTAGTTATTATTCTGGGAGCTTTAGGTATTTATTTTGCAATAGAGAAGTGGGTTTTATATAATCGTTTATCTAATATTGATTCTTTGATAGAGGATAAAGCGGAAACATATAGTGAGCAAGTTCTCCAGAAAGAATATAAAGAAAAATTAGAGCATGAGTTAAAAAAACATTGGTAGATCCATCAGGGCACTAAAAAAGTCCCATTTCGTGTCATTCTGAATGAAACGAAGTGGAATGAAGAATCTTGAAAGTCGCTTAAATACTAGATCCTTCGCTATCGCTCAGGATGACAATCTTGGGTATTTGTCATATTGTTAGACTTTTTCAGTGG
>JUEF01000005.1 GCA_000802045.1 Peptococcaceae bacterium BICA1-8 | reverse complement strand
AAATGAGATTGATATTTTGGTGATACTCGTTGGACACAAGCACATTTTAGATAATATTGAAAAGATCAAAACCAAAATCGTATTAGATACTCGCAATATTGTTAATGTGGAGAAGTTGTACAAATTATAAAATGACGTTGAGGAGTGCAAGTGGTGAGAGTATTAGTATATACAAGACGGAGGGTAAGGGCCTTTTACCATAGACTGGCTGAAGAAACGTTTAAGGTTTCACAAATCATTTATTTTTCAGATGATAAGTACTGTGAAGAAAATTATATAATGGCAGGGTTTTCAAAAAAGGTCTCAAAAGAAATTGAAAAGCATTATCTGACTGATGAGGATTATATAAATATAAAGGTAAGGTGTAGGTTTTTAAGATCAAAGTCAGAAGAGGCTTCTCGCAGAATGATCAATACAATGTGGCAAACACTAGATGAATTAATAGATCGGACACAAGCTGATATTGGATTCGGTTTAGTGATTGATAGTTACGTTCTGGATATTTATCAAAGAGTTCTAAAATCCAAGGGAAAGAATTATTATTCCGTGGTTCCAACAGCAATTAATAACTGTTCCAGAATAACCAATAGAGGAGAAATGATCAGAATTAGAGAGATTACTGATCAAGAGGTTGACGCTACGCTCAAAATGATAACTCAAAAGTCATATAAACCATGGTACGTTAAGGATGGTGCAGCTCATATTAAGAAGAATCTATTCCCATATTATATGAAAGACAATTTGAAGCTTTTAGTATTTTCAGTATTTAGGATTATTGAGAATAATAGATATGGGTTTTATTATGGAAGTCACTTTTTAAATGAGCCAATGATGATTTGCAATAAGATTTCAAACTGTAATCCATTTATTTATTTTTATTACAGTTGGGAATCAAGGCTAAAGAATAGTGCGGATAAAAAGCTTGTTTATTTTCCATTGCAATTTTATCCTGAATGTAGTACGGATTATTGGAACGAAGAGATTTATTTTACTAATTATTATCGAATATTGTTTGATCAAGTCAAACAACTACAAGGCTCTGAACTGTTACTCCTAATTAAGGAGCATCCTATAGCACTTGGATATAGAGATACTGATGTTTATAAGACTTTACTGCAGCATGAAAATGTTTTATTAGTACCTCATGATGTGCCTTCAACGCAACTGATTGAGCTTTCTGACTGTGTGATCACAGGAGGTACAAGCACTGCAATAGAAAGCTACGTGAAAGGTAAACTCGTTCTTACTAACGGTAGGATTGTTTATGATGATGGAACAATTTTTGAAACCATTACAGAAGAAATTATGGAGAAAAAGGCTTTAAAAGAATTTGTATTAAACAAAATTGAAAAGCATGAGTCAAATGATCCCAAAAAGCTAATAAAATATCTTCTTGAATGCGCTATCCCTTTTAATTTTAACCCTTTGGTTGATCCAGTCGAGAAAGATAAGGAGTTAAAGGAAATGGGCATGAGTATTTCTAATTTGTTAGATAATATGTGATAAAAATTCTCCAAAAAGTGTTTTGTTTGTTGATCGATAAAGAAGGGAAATCTAATTTGATGAACGCATTAAGAAGAATGGATCCTTTGTTTATACTGATAATATTTTTATATACATTATCCTTGCCTGTAGGAATGATAAAAATATTTCATTTGGATAGGTTGTCCTCTTTGTATATAAATTTTTTCTATATAAGTATGGTATTGTTATCGGCGGTCTTTGTTTATAGATGCTTAAAGCTAAAAAAAATCAACCTGGATATATTGTCAATATTTCTGATATTCATTTTTATCTATGGATTGATCATGGGGATGATCATGCAGAATGACCTAAGCGACTTATTGATAGATTCCGGCAGAATTCTTTTTGTTTTTTTAGCATATCTCTATTTTTTTAATAGAAGATTCCAAGAGCATGAATTGGATGATTTCATGAGATATTTGAGTATTTCACTTTTGATAGCTTATTTCTTAGTGATCGCATTTTCATATGTCTATGCTATCCCGAAAGGAATGATTGGTTATTTCTCGATTGCTTCACAAAGGTTGATTTTACCCCTAATATATTTCTACAAAAAGAATCCTAAGCTTTCAGCATTATCTTTTGTTTTAATCCTTTTTTCAGGAAAAAGAGGCGTATTAGTATCCGTTCTAATCATGGCTGGAATTCTTTTTGTTATTCGGTTAAATAGGTTCCGTTTCAAAAAACAATTTATCAATATAATGATAGGGATCGTAGTTTTAAGTATTTTGCTCTTAACACTTATCAAAACTGGGATAATTGATATCAATCTTTTGCTTAACCGATGGGAATACTTAAACCCTTGGAGTGAAAAATTTGATCTCAGAATAGCTTCCTCTGGAAGGGTGGAGGAACTCATTGGAGTGTTTACTTCGATGAAGGAGGATGATATAAGCTATTTACTTGGAGCTGGTAATGGCTATTCTTATCGATTTGATTATATTGTTGGTTCTGAAGTGTTTTCATATGAAAATTATAGAAATGTTCATATATCCATGATTAACTTTTTTATGCTATATGGTATTCTAAATACAATTATATTCTATTCACTAATACTATCAAATTACAAGAAAAAGTATCTATACGGTCTTAAGCGTAAAATCAAGGTAGATAGCGTATTTAATATTTCTTTATTAGTGTCCTTTGGTTTATTTGTCTATACCTTTTTTGTATATGAATTGTTTCAGGAAGCACTAATCTGGATACTTTTAGCAGTCGTCAATAAGCAGTATGTAGAAATGAAAAAATCTGAAAGAAAATCAATAATCAAAGAGGAGAAATAAGATGAGTAAAATTTTAGTTACAGGTGCAGATGGTTTTATTGGTAGCCATCTTACTGAAGCATTGGTAAAGCAAGGTCATCAAGTAAAGGCATTTGTATATTATAACTCATTCAATTCTTGGGGATGGCTCGATACTTTGCCTAAAGATGTTATGAAGGAAAGTGAAGTATTTACAGGAGATATAAGAGATCCTAATGGTGTAAGAGAATCCATGAAAGATATAGATGAAGTATTCCATCTAGCAGCTCTGATAGCCATTCCTTTTAGCTATCATTCACCGGATACTTATGTGGACACAAACATTAAGGGTACACTTAATGTGTTACAGGCGGCAAGAGACCAAGAAACATCAAGAGTTCTTATTACTTCTACATCGGAAGTTTATGGAACAGCGCAATATGTTCCTATTGATGAAAAACATCCTTATCAAGGGCAATCCCCATACTCCGCTACAAAAATCGGATCAGACCGATTGGCAGAGTCTTTTTATAGGAGCTTTAACATGCCAATCACAATAGTGAGACCATTTAATACTTATGGTCCACGTCAATCTGCAAGAGCTGTAATCCCGACAATAATAACACAGCTACTTACAGGGAAAGAAGAGATTGAACTTGGATCATTGACTCCGACTAGAGATTTTAACTATGTAATAGATACGGTTAATGGTTTTATTGAGATATCTAAATCAGATAAGACGATTGGTGAAGAAATCAATATCGCAACACAACAGGAGATATCAATAGGTCAACTTGCAGATGAGCTAATCAGACAAATAAACCCAAATGCAAAAATTGTCTGTGATGAGCAGAGATTAAGACCTGAAAAAAGTGAAGTAAATAGACTCTTAGGATCTAATGAAAAAATTAGGAACCTAACAAATTGGAGACCGCAACATACTTTCGAACAGGGTTTGGCAGAAACCATTAAATTCTTTAAACACAATTTAGATAAATATAAAACAAATATTTATAATATATAGTCAGGAGTGAGCAAATGAGTCAGAATTTCATTCCTATTTCTGTACCGAATTTAAAGGGAAAAGAGCTTGAATATGTTACCCATGCTGTTGAAACAGAATGGGTTTCCATAAGTGGTGTTAATGGGTTTGAAAAAAAGACAGTAGCATACGTAAAATCTAAAGGTGCAGTATCCTGCCAAAATGGGACATCTGGTCTTCATATGCGGCAAGATGATTGATATGGAAAGAATCATGAATATTGCTTCTAGATTCAATTTGAAAGTTATCGAAGATGCAACAGAAGCCACAGGAACCTACTATGATAATGGGAAATATCAAGGGAAGTATGCTGGCACTATGAAATGTTGGTGTTTATTCATTTAATGGGAACAAAATCATCTTCAACTGGTGGCGTCGGGATGATTGTTTCTGATGATGAAGAACTACTTAAAAGAGCGAAACACCTCACAACACAAGCTAAAAATGATGAGCTTCATTACACCCATAATGAAATTGGTTATAGCTACCGAATGACAAATCTCAGGCTGCCCTTGTGCTCGCTCAATTAGAATAGCTTGAATAGTTAATCAAGGAAAAAAAGAGAATTACAATTTATATAAAGAAGCTGCTAAGGAAATTAAGGGGTTAAAAGTTTTAGACTTTAGATATAATATAAGACCATACTACTGGTTTTATGCTTTATATTGTGATGAAAAATACCCACTCAATTGAGATGAAATCATCAAGTACTTGTTATCAAAGAAAATTCAATCAAGGCCAATATGGGATATTGATTAGTGACCAAAAACCACATGTAGGTAAGTAAACTTATAAGATAGAAATAGCTAAGATTTATCTAGAGCATATTGTCAATATTCCATGCGGCTCGAATTTAAGTCAAGAAGATGTACTCTATGTGATCGAATGTCTTAAGCATCCAAAGAAAGTGTAGATAATTGGTGCATGCAAAGAGGTGAAGAAGTTGAATGTTAAAGATTTTTTAATTGATGAAGAATGTACGATGATTGAGGCTATGGAGCTTTTAGATAAAGTAGCCAAAAAAGTACTTTTTGTTATTCAAGATGGACAATTTGCTGCAGCAATAACAGATGGAGATATCAGAAGATGGATTCTTAAAAAAGGAAACCTTGACGCCAAAGTAAAAGATATAGCAAATTATAATCCCAAGTATTTGCTGGAAAAAGAAAAAGCTTCAGCAAAAGAGTTAATGAAGGAATACTCTATTGAAGCATTGCCCATTTTAAATGAGGAAAACAATATTGTTTCAGTAGTACTCTGGAATGATGAAGAGATTGAAACAAAGAGAAAATTAGATGCCCCAGTAGTTATTATGGCAGGTGGACTGGGAACAAGGCTTTATCCCTATACGAAAATCCTACCAAAGCCACTTATCCCAATTGGAGAAATTCCTATCGTGGAACACATCATGAATAGATTCAACCACCATGGCAGTGATCAATTCTTTTTAGTGGTGAATCATAAGAAAAACATGATTAAGGCCTATTTTAATGAAATTGAAAAAAACTATGAGGTTAGTTATGTGGATGAAGATAAACCTCTAGGAACAGGTGGGGGGCTGAGTTTACTTAAGGGTAAAATTGATTCAACTTTTATTCTGTCAAACTGCGATATGCTGATAGAAGAAGATTATGAAAAAATATATAATCACCACAAAAAGGAAAATAATCTTATTACTATGGTGTGTTCATTAAAAAAAATAAAAATACCATACGGAGTTATCGTAATCAATGAAATAGGTGAAATAGAGGAAATGAGAGAGAAACCAGAGGTTTCATTTTTCATAAACACTGGAATGTATATTGTGGAACCTATAGTTATCGGAGAACTTGAAGATAATAAAACAGTTGGTTTTCCAGACATAATTGAGAAATATAAAGAAGCTGGTAAAAAAATTGGTGTTTACCCGATCAGTGAAAATAGCTGGTTAGATATGGGACAGTTGGATGATATGGAAAAGATGAGAAGAAGGTTAGAACATGATGGATAAAAAAATTCTCTTGGTTGGGGGAGGGGGGCATTGCAAATCTGTACTAGATAGTCTCCTTGAACTTAATGAATTTTCAGAGATTGGAATAATCGATAAAAAAGAGAATAAAGGAAAGCGGGTTTTAGGAATTCCGATTATTGGTTGCGACGATGACTTGCTGAAATTGTTTTCTGAAGGGTTCGAGTATGCCTTTGTGACAGTCGGGAGTATTGGAAGCCCAAATCTCAGGATGAAGCTTTTTAACCAACTTAACGAAATAGGGTTTGAGATCCCAAATATTGTCGATCTTTCAGCGAGGGTAAGTCACCACGTGAAAATTGAGAAAGGAATTTTTGTAGGAAAAAACGTGGTTATTAACGCTGGGGCAACAATAAATGAAGGGGCTATTATTAATACTGGTACAATTATTGAGCACGACTGTATCATTGGAGAGTTTGCTCATATTGCTCCAGGTGCAGTTATAAGTGGAGAAGTGCAGATTGGAAAAAATACACATGTCGGAGCCAACAGCGTGATTAAACAGCAGCTTAAGATTGGCTCTGATTCAATTATTGGAATGGGAAGCATCGTTACAAAAGATGTGGAAGACCATATCGTTGCATACGGTAACCCGTGTAAGGGGGTTAGAAAACAATGAATGTTTATATAATAGCAGAAGCAGGCGTTAATCATAATGGAAGCATAGATTTTGCCAAGAAAATGGTTGATGAAGCTAAAGAAGCAGGTGTTGATTGTATAAAATTCCAGACATTTGTATCAAAAAATATTGTATCTAAAAATGCTAATAAAGCAGAGTATCAAAAACAACAAACGAATGCAAATGAAAGTCAGCTTGACATGTTAAAAAAACTTGAACTGTCTTTTGACGAATTTGTTCAACTCAATGAATACTGTAGAAAAAAAGAGATTGAGTTTCTTTCTACAGCATTTGATTTTGATAGTATAGATTTTTTAGAAAGCCTTAACATGAAAAGATGGAAAATTCCATCAGGGGACATAACAAATCTGCCCTTTTTGACTAAGATTGCAAGGTTAGGTAAACCTGTTATATTGTCTACGGGCATGAGCACAATGGAAGATATAAAAGATGCAGTTAAAACATTAGAAGAAAATGGTGTTGGAGATATTACGGTGCTTCACTGTACAACGGAATATCCAACGCCCTATGAAGATGTGAATTTAAGTGCTATGAAAACAATACAAAATGAGTTTAATGTGCCGGTAGGGTATTCGGATCATACAAAAGGAATTGAAATTCCAATTGCAGCTGTATCCATGGGGGCTACTGTTATAGAGAAACATTTCACTCTAGACAGAAACATGGAAGGTCCTGATCACAAGGCGAGTCTAGAACCAAATGAACTAAAAGCGATGGTAATTGCGATTAGAAATGTTGAGGTTGCTATCGGTAGTGGTGAGAAAAAGCCAGCAGAATCAGAAAGGAGAAATATGTCAGTTGCGCGAAAAAGCATTATTGCAAAACGAAATATTTTAAAAGGTGAGATTTTTACAGAGGAAAACTTAACAGTAAAAAGGCCTGGAAATGGTATCAGTCCAATGAGGTGGCATGAAGTCATAGGACAATCAGCAATAAGGGATTTTGAAGAAGATGAGTTGATAGAGATATGAAAAAAAAGATCAATATACTTACATCCACAAGAGCGGAATATGGACTATTAAAGCCAATTATAGAAAAACTGAAGTTAATACCAAATTTTGATGTGCGCGTTGTTGCAACAGGAGCACATCTTTCACCTGAATTTGGATTGACATACAAGGAGATAGAACAGGGCGGAATTGAAATTGATGAAAAAATTGAGATTCTTCTAAGTGCAGATACACCTGCAGCCATTTCAAAATCAATGGGACTGGCCATGATTGGTTTTGCAGATTATTTTGAAAGACTGAAACCTGATATGTTGATTGTTTTAGGTGATAGATATGAGACATTGGCGGTAACCACTGTGGCAATGAATCATAGGGTTCCAATTACTCATCTATATGGTGGTGAAACTACAGAGGGTGCCATAGATGAGTCTATTCGTCATGCGATTACAAAACTTAGTTACTTGCATTTTACAAGTACAGAAGAATACCGCAATCGTGTAATCCAATTAGGTGAAAATCCTAAGAATGTTTTTTGTGTTGGAGCTATCGGTATTGAAAATATTCTTAAAGAAAAACTCTTGAGCAAGTCAGAATTTGAAGAGTCTGTTAACTTAAAGTTAGATAAGCCTTATGCGATGGTGACATTCCATCCAGTGACTTTAGAAGATAACAAGTCTAAGGAGCAGGTAAAAGCTCTCTTAGATGTTTGTGAATCATATAAAGATATGAAATTTATTTTTACCAAAGCAAATGCCGATTCAAGTGGCAGGATAATAAATCAAATGATTGATGATTTTGCATATAACAATAATCATGCGATTGTATTTACATCTTTGGGAATGACTAGATATCTGAGTGCTCTAAAATACTGTAATATGGTTATTGGAAATTCCTCAAGTGGATTAATTGAAGCACCAAGCTTTGGTATACCTACAATCAATATTGGAGATCGGCAAAAGGGCAGGATACAAGCAGTCGGTGTGATTAATTGCGAACCAATTAAAGAAGATATCCAAAAAGCAGTTGAACTTGCTTTAAGTGATGGGTTCAGAAATAAAGCTAAGAACACAGTCAATCCTTATGGTGATGGGAAAACTTCTGAAAAGATTGTCGATACAATAAAAGATTTTATATTAAATGATAAAGTTAATCTTAAAAAGAAATTTTATGATTGCGAGATGAGATAGGTTGAATGTATTAGTTATTGGTTTGGGTTCTATGGGAAAGAGAAGAATTCGTCTAATACAAAAATATGATTCTACTATTCAGATATTTGGGATTGATACCAATGAAGAGCGAAGAAAAGTATGTGAGAAAGAATATCAAATAGAAACATATAGTTGTTTAGATGATCTGTTTAATGTGAATGAAACGGACTGTGCTTTTGTTTGTACATCTCCCTTATCTCATAGTGAAATTATCAATAAGTGCCTTAAACGAAATACTCATGTATTTACAGAGCTGAACTTAGTTTCTGATGGATATGATGAAAATATTGCTTTAGCGAAAGAGTATGAGTTGGTTTTGTTTATGTCTTCGACATTTTTATATCGTGATGAAATAAAAAAGATTGGGTCCCTTGTGAATAAAGCAAACTGTGTTGTAAATTATACTTATCATGTTGGCCAATATTTACCAGATTGGCATCCATGGGAGAATTATAAGGATTTTTTTGTTGGAGATAAAAGGTCAAATGGGTGTAGAGAAATTTTTGCAATAGAACTACCATGGTTAACCGATGTATTTGGGTACATTACGAAAGTGAATGTGATTAAAAATAAAATAAGTAATTTGAATATCGATTACGACGATAATTATTTAGTTATGATACAACATAGTACAGGTCATAAAGGGTTGTTTGCTGCAGATGTAGTGACGAGAAAAGCAGTAAGAAATTTAGAGATTTTTGGGGAGAATATATTCCTACAGTGGGATGGATCTCCACAAGGGCTTAAGATGTATGACTATATGGAAAAATCAGATTATATTATAGAAATCTATGATGAAATTGATCAACTTAAAGAGTATAGTAAAGTTATTGTTGAAAATGCATATTTCAATGAGATTGTTTCTTTTTTTGAGGCTGTTAGTGGAAATAGCGAGCCGATTTATAGTTTTGAGAAAGACAAAATAATTCTAAAAATTATTGATGAGATTGAGGCTTGATCGGATGAATAATTATAAAATAGCGATGATTGGACTTGGATCAATAGGCAGCAGACATTTATTAAATATATCCCATGTTTTAACTGAAAGAAATATTTTTTACTCTATTGACCTAATAAGGAGTAATAAAAACAAAGATATTAATGAAGAGATGGATAAATTAATCGATAATACCTACTACTCCTATGAAGAAGTGCCAAACGATTACGATGTAATCTTCATAACGAATCCAACTCACTTACATTATGAAACGGTAAAAAAATATATTCCTAAAACCAAGCATATGTTTATTGAAAAACCAATATTTGATGATACAAATAAATCTATTGAAGATCTGATGCTAAAAGGTGATGGGATTTATTATGTCGCTTGTCCTCTTAGGTATACAGACGTTATGCAATATGTTAAAAATGAAATTGATTTAAGCAAGGTATATAGTGCACGGGTGATTTGCTCCAGCTACTTGCCAGACTGGAGACCCAATGTTGATTATAGAAACACCTATAGCGCTCATACTGAACGAGGTGGAGGCGTTTCTATTGATCTTATTCATGAGTGGGATTATATCCATTATTTATTTGGCCAACCAGAAGAAGTACATAATCTAAGAGGTAAATTCTCTGCATTAGAAATAGATAGTGATGATTTATCACTTTATATTGCTAAATATGAGAAAATGATGGTAGAAGTACATTTGGACTATTTTGGACGAAAGACAATACGTGAAATTCAGTTAATAACGTATGATGATACGATAGTTGCTGACATAGCGAATAGTGAGATTCGATATTTAAGTAATAGCAGAACAATATCATTTAATGAATCTAGGAATGATTTTCAGCACAAAGAAATAGTATATTTTTTCGATGTTTTAGAAGGAAAAAAAGAAAATCATAATGATATAATTACTGCTATGAAAACACTAAAACTTGCAAAGGGGTAAATTTTTTAATGAATATTTTATTTACGATATGTGGAAGAGCGGGATCAAAAGGTATAAAGAATAAAAATTTAAAAGAGTTTTTAGGATACCCACTACCTTTTTACACAGTATCAGCAATCGATTTATACATTAAACAAAATCCTGGGGTTCAATGTGATATCGTTTTGAATACAGATAGTAAAGATTTAATTAAGCTGTTTAAAGAGCATCTTAAAATCAAAGTGAATGTGATTGAAAGAGAGCCATATTTAGGTTTTGATCATACGCCTAAATTAGCTGTAATTTTAAATAGTTTAAAAATTATGAAAGAAAGAAAAGAAAAAAATTATGATATGATTGTAGATTTAGATATTACTTCTCCACTTAGAACTGTTAATGATGTACAGAATCTAATAAATAAAAAAATGTGTTCAGATGATACAGATAGTATTTTTTCAATTACAGACTCCAGGAGAAACCCTTATTTTAATATGGTAAGGAAAACGAATAATGGTTATGCAAGAGTTATTGAATCTACGTTTAATGCGAGACAAGAAGCACCTGAGGTTTATGACATGAATGCTTCCTTATATGCATTCTCCCCGGAATTCCTTGAGAGTGAAAGAGGACTCTTTGAAGGAAAATGTGATGTAATTAAAATGATGGATACTGCAATATTAGACTTAGATCATGAGAATGATTTTGAGCTTATGCAAATAATAGCTGAATACCTGTTTAAATTAAATCATAAATTTAGGGAGGTCCTAGACAATATTAAGACAATTATTGAATTATAAAAAGGACCTTATATAAAATAGCTATATGATTAACAATAATAAAAGATGGATATATATTCACATATTTTCCTCTTTCATTATGGGGAGATTGATATAAAAAAATGAAGAAAATTGCTTTGTTAATAATGATAATAACAGTTTTTTCAAAATTCCTAGGATTTGGTAGAGATATTGCTCTATCATATTTTTATGGCGCATCAAATATAAGTGATGCTTACTTAATTTCCTTAACGATACCAAGCGTAATTTTTGGGTTTATAGGAGTTGGGTTAACAACAGCCTATATACCAATGCAGAGTAAGATTGAAAGAAATATAGGAATTGAAGAAGGTAATCGATATACGAGTAACTTAATCAACATAATTACTTTAATTACTTTAGTGGTATTTGTTCTCGGAATAGTATTTTCCGAGTCAATAGTAAAAATGTTTGCAGCTGGATTTGAAGGAACTACATTAAGACTAGCAATTAGTTTTACTAGAATAAGCTTAATTGGCATGTTTTTTAATACATTAATTTCTGTGTATAGCGGATACCTTCAAATTAAACAAAACTATGCAATTCCTGCGCTAATTGGTTTTCCGCTTAATATTTTGGTTATAACATCAATTTTTCTTAGCTCAAAAGGGAATATTTTAATCCTTTCGATAGGTACAGTCATGGCAACTGCTTCTCAAGTAGTATTATTGCTTCCCTATATAAGAAAAAATGGTTTTAAATATCGACTTATTGTGGACTTTACTAATACACACATAAAAAATACTTTGTATATTGCAATCCCATTAATTATTGGAACATCCGTTAATCAAATTAATATATTAATTGATAGAACAATTGCATCAACTATAGCAGTTGGAGGAATTTCAGCACTTAATTATGCAAATAGGTTAAATTTATTCATACAAGGCTTATTTGTGACTTCAATTATTGCTGTTATGTACCCAATGATCTCGAAAATGGTAGCTGAAGAGAATATTAATGGATTAAAAAAAACAGTCACCGAAGCAATAAGTATAATAAACATCTTTATTTTACCTGTAACAATAGGAGCTTTATTATTTGCAGGACCAGTTATCAACTTATTGTTTGGGCGTGGAGCATTTGACTCTCAAGCAATTATACTCACTTCATCTGCATTATTCTTTTACTCAATAGGAATGATTGGTTTCGGACTACGTGAAGTATTATCAAGAGCCTTTTACTCTATGCAAGATACAAAAACACCGATGATTAATGCAGCAATTGGCATGATTCTTAATATAATTCTTAATTTTATCTTATCACGTTATCTTGGAATAGGAGGTCTAGCTTTAGCAACATCTATTGCAGCTATATTTACAACTGGACTCTTATTCATAAGTCTTCGTAAAAAAATAGGCTCATTTGGTATGAAGCAAGTATCCGTTTCGTTCCTAAAAATCCTATTCGCTTCATTGATAATGGGTGCCATCGCTAAGTTCTCCTTTAACTACCTCACATCATTATTGAGTCAGAACTTATCACTACTGATTGCCATAGCGATAGGTGCAGTATCATACTTTGGGATTATCTACTTTATGAAGATTGAAGATGTTGAAGTGATAGTGAGTGCAATAAAAAGGAAATTAGGGAAAGCCTAGGCTTAACGATGATGGGAATCAAGATTATTAATCCCACTTGCTATCTGAAATATGGTGACCAAGGGGACGGTTCTTCTGGTTGCAACAAAGCAAAAGAAGTGGTATGGTAAATAGAGGGTGCTAAAATATGCCAAGAACAGGAAGGATTAAAAGCGAAAGTGGAATATATCATATAATATTACGGGGAATTAATAGACAAACAATATTTGAGGAAAATGAAGATGCTATTAAATTTCTAGAAACTCTAATGGAGTATAAAGATAAAAGTGGTTACAAGCTTTATGCCTATTGTTTGATGGGAAATCATATACATCTGCTTCTTAAAGAAGAGGACGAAGAATTAGGAATAATTATGAGGCGAATAGGGGCGAGCTACGTCTATTGGTATAATCTTAAATATAACCGCTGCGGGCATTTGTTTCAGGATAGGTATAAAAGTGAACCAGTTGAAGG
>JUEF01000004.1 GCA_000802045.1 Peptococcaceae bacterium BICA1-8 | reverse complement strand
GATTAAGATTAAGATTTCGCTTCGCTAGATTTTAATACATAAAAAACCTAACGAAATGAACGTGGGGACATTCCTCTGATGCAGAGCATTACATAATAAGAGGTGTGTCCCCAGTCCTATTAGTACTGAATACTCATAACCTAGCGGAACGAAGTGGAGCGAAACCTTAACCTAACGAAGTGAAACCTAAAAAGAGCCAAGAGGCTCTTTTTTTATTGTAATATTAGGAAAAAATCATTACTATTATATGGTAGGCAAATAATTTCATATTCTGGAAGGAGTGGGGGTATGGGGCCCATTATTGGGATTACTGCAGGGTTCAATAATTCAGAGGAGAGGCACTTTTTGAGGGACTATTATGTGCAGGCAATAGAAAGCTTAGGAGGGATTCCGGTAATTCTTCCCTCAGTGGATATTAGGCTGGTCGAAAAAATGTATAACCTGGTTGATGGCCTTGTTTTTTCCGGGGGCAGTGATATCGACCCTGGTTTTTTTGGGGAGAGTCCCCAAAGAGGAATAAATGAAATTACTCCAATTAGGGATAAATTTGAATTATATTTAGCCAAGAAAGCCTTAGTGGGTACTAAACCTGTTTTAGGAATATGCCGGGGAATACAGCTCTTAAATGTTGCTGCAGGAGGCAATATTAATCAGGATATAGATGGGATTACCAGACAGGAGCATGATCAAAAGGCACCCAAATGGGCTCCTTTTCATGAGGTTGAGATACTGGGGGGTTCATTACTTTCTAAAATAATAGGTAAGAATAAGATTAAAGTAAACAGTTTTCATCATCAGTCGGTAAAAGACCTAGGGTTGGGCTTGCAAAAGGTTGCTTGGAGTGAGGACGGACTAATAGAGGCAATTGAAAGCAGTAATCCCGAAAGGGTAATAATCGGTGTTCAGTGGCACCCAGAATGCTCCTGGAATCGAGATGAAGCATCAAGGTCATTGTTTGAGTTTTTGATTAGTTGTGCAAGAGATCGAAAGGAGTTACATAAAAGTAATGGAAATAAGTAAATTGGTTGAAGTTACCCGGGGTGAAATGGTGGAAAGTGTTCACCGAGGTGTTTTAGCCGTAGTTGATAAAAGGGGAAATACAATTTATTCAGTGGGAAATTCCCAATTCTACACCTTTATCCGTTCTGCTGCTAAACCAATGCAGGCTGTTCCTGTCATAGAAGGCGGCGCTGCTGAGCATTTCGGATTTAATGAACAAGAATTGGTTGTAATCACCGCTTCCCACAGTGGTGAGCTTGAACATCAAGAAGCAGTAAGGGGAATATTAAGAAAAATTGGTCTGGATACCAGTAATTTGTTGTGTGGTACAACAAGACCTTTACATAAGCCGACAGCCAACAAAATGGCCCTAGAGAATATTAAACCAGGTCCAATTCATGGCCCTTGCTCTGGAAAGCATGCAGGCATGCTCTCTATTGCTGTACATGAGAAAATGAGTTTGGAGGATTATTACCTCTTAGAGCATCCGGTCCAGCAGATTATGTTAGAGACTATGGCAGAATTTGCAGAGCTGGGAAAGGAAGAAATTAAAATCGGTATTGACGGCTGTGGTGTCCCGGTATTTGGTATGCCGATTAGAGCTATGGCTTTAGCTTATGCCAATTTTGCCCAGCCAGATAAATATAGCCTAAAAAGACAGGAAGCCTGTCAAAGCCTAAGTAATGCAATGGTGAAGCATCCCCAGTTAGTAGCCGGTTCTAATCGTTTTACCACAGTCTTATTAGAACAATTAGGTGCTAAAGCGATAGCGAAAGATGGCTCGGAAGGTATTTTCTGTGTAGGCCTACCTAAAGAAGGTCTAGGGATAGCCGTTAAGATTGAGGATGGAGGAGCACGCGCCTTAGCCCCTGTTGTCCTAAAGGTTTTAGATGATTTAGGTATTTTAACCGAACAAGATAAAGAGGCCCTAGAGACTTACTATCATCCGCAGATTAGGAATTTCCGAGGAGAAATAATTGGAACAATTAGAACAGCTTTTTGACTAATGGGTCGACATACTCTCGGGTCTAGCTATTGCGTCTGACAACTACTTTGGGGACATATTATTGCGTCTGATTTACCAGGTAGCCAATTTAGTGCGTCTGACAATTACTTTGTGGTTAGCTTATGGCGTCTGACACAAGCATTAAGCTGCTTAGATGAACTCAGCGGACAGGTTAATGTTGAGGCTAAGGCTAAGGCTGAGAAAAATCTTAACCTCAACCTAGCGATATATAATTGAGCGAAACCTTAACCTTCTTTCCTGGGCACTGGTCACTGGTCACGGTTTTTATCAGACGCAAAATGTCCGCCCAGAAGTAGAGCAGACGCGTAATCTTCACCCGGAAGCAAAGCAGACGCAATATGTTCACCCGAAGTAGAGCAGACCCAATATATTCACTACGAAGGAGAAATGAAATGAATCATACTGAGCAGTTGGCCAAGGAATTAAACTGGCCTCAAGGTAAGATAGTTAAAACAATAGAACTTTTGGATGAGGGGAATACGATTCCTTTTATCGCTCGTTATCGTAAAGAAATGACGGGAGAAATGGATGAAACTGTTTTAAGACAGTTGGTAGATCGACTGGGATATTTACGGAACATCGCCAAAAGGAAAGAAGAAGTTCTTAATTCTATTAAAGAGCAAGGAAAGCTCTCCCCCGAGTTGGAGAAGGCCATAAATGCCGCCCAAATATTACAAGAAGTAGAAGATTTATATCTCCCCTACCGGCCAAAGCGGAAAACTAGGGCTAGTGTGGCTAAGGAAAAGGGTCTAGAGCCCTTAGCGCTCCTGTTTTTAGATAAACAAACACAGGAGGACCCGAGGAAGCTAGCGGAAGGCTTTATCAATCCAGAATTGGGAGTAACCAGTATTGAGGAAGCTATCCAAGGAGCCCAAGATATCGTTGCGGAAATTGTTGCCGATGATGCGGAGATAAGAAAAACTGTTCGAAATCTGGTCTGGATGGAAGGCTTAATTAGCTCAAAGGCAGTTGATCTAAAAGCGGTGACACCCTATGAGATGTATTATGAATATCAGGAGGCTGTAAAAAAAATTCCTCCCCATAGAATTTTAGCTGTTAATAGAGGTGAAAAGGAAAAAGCACTACAGATTAAAATTTTGCAGCCAGAAGAAAAGATAATAGAAAAAATGAATGACAAATATTTGCGTCAAGGATCAAAAGAATGTCAGTCTATTTTGACGGAGGCAATCAAGGACAGCCTTAAGCGACTGATTGCTCCTGCTATTGAAAGAGAGATTAGAAATGAATTAACAAATACCGCTGAGGAGCAAGCTATAAAAATCTTTGCTAAAAATCTCCATAACCTTCTTTTACAATCCCCTGTAAAAGGGAAAGTGGTTTTGGGTGTGGACCCTGGATATCGTACTGGCTGTAAGCTTGCTGTTGTGGATGAGACCGGTAAAGTTTTGGAAATTGACGTTATGTATCCTCATCCTCCCCAAAAGAAAAGAAAAGAAGCCCTTGAATTAATGGCAAGCCTTGTGAAAAAGTGGAATGCAGATATTATTGCTATCGGTAATGGGACAGCGTCAAGGGAAAGTGAGTTTTTAGCAGCAGATTTAGTAAAGGAGCTGGAGAAACCCCTGCAGTACATTATTGTTTCTGAGGCAGGTGCTTCTGTTTACTCTGCATCGAAACTGGCTAAGGAAGAATTCCCGGATTATGATTTATCATTAAGGAGTGCGGTTTCCATAGCCCGAAGACTGCAAGACCCCTTAGCTGAATTGGTTAAGATTGAGCCAAAAGCGGTAGGGGTAGGGCAGTACCAGCATGATGTTGCACCTAAACGACTTGATGAATCTCTGACAGGAGTTGTTGAATCCTGTGTTAACTCCGTAGGCGTTGAGGTTAATACAGCCTCTAGTGCACTACTGCAGTACGTAGCTGGGCTAACTAAATCTACTGCTGATGGAATAGTTAAGTTTCGGGAAGAAATAGGTAAACTAACGAAAAGGGAACAGTTGCTTAAGGTACCAAGATTGGGACAAAAAGCTTTTGTTCAATGTGCTGGTTTTATTCGAATAGCCGATGGCATCAATCCTTTGGATAATACCCCTGTCCATCCCGAATCCTATGAAGCGGCAGAAAAACTGCTAGCATTAATTGGTTTTAGCTTAAAAGAATTAAATTCCGATAAAATACAGGAAATACGCACAGAGTTAAGTAAAATAGATATCAAACAAATGGCCGATAAACTAGGTGTTGGTGAACCAACCCTTAAGGATATTGTTGAATCTTTACAAAAGCCGGGTCGGGACCCTAGGGAGGAGCTTCCCCCGCCCTTATTCCGTACTGATATCTTGACAATGGAAGATCTTAAACCTGGTATTGAGCTTCAGGGAACAGTCAGAAATGTAGTTGATTTCGGAGCTTTCGTTGATATAGGTGTTAAGCAGGATGGTCTTGTCCACCTTTCACAATTAGGGGAAAAATATATTAAGCATCCTATGGAAGTAGTAGCAGTTGGGGATATTGTGAAGGTAAAGGTTTTAGAGGTGGATGTGAACAGAGGAAGAGTTTCGTTGACAATGCGGGTTTAGCCGGTAGGCTAAACTGCATGTTAGTGCTACAGAACCTACAGTTCTACAGAAAAAACAAAGACTTTACTTAACCACGGGCCCCTCCGGGGCACACAGATAAACACGGATTAAAGAATAAATAATAATTAGATGAGTTTGGCATCTCGCTCAAGTGGCTGATGAAAGGCAATTTGTTGGGATGCGTCAGCTCCAAAGCTATACTTCATGATGCATCCGATGATTGACATTTTAATTCGATGCATCCTATTCAAGATGCAGGATACTGGAAGCATGAAGTAGGGGCGCGCATTGCGCGCCCCTACGAAAAAAAAAATTGTATTGGGTAGGGGGCGGTTTCCATACCGCTCCGGTAGAATTGGGCACAATCGACGGGCATGGAAACCCGCCCCTACTGGACACGTAACCCAATAAATTAGCACAAAACTAGTAACCAATCACTAGTAACCAGTCACTAGTAACTTTATGAAACGGAGGTAAACAATGAATACAGAGCAAATTTTCAATCTAGCTTTAAAGGCTGCTGGTTTAGAAGAGGCACCTGCTGATAGCGGTGTTATTGTACCGGGTCAAAAGATCAAGAAAATAGCCTTTGGGATTGACATTGATACGGCTGAGATTATGTTGGCTAAACAGTTAGGCTTTGACTGTGTTATTACTCACCATCCCCATTCAGTACATAAGGTAGAATTGTATAAAGTTATGGATAATCAAATTGACCGCATGGTAGAAGCAGGGGTACCTATTAATAAAGCACAAAAGGCTATTGCTGAAAGAAAAGAACAGGTTGATCGAAATATGCATGTGACAAACTATGATAAAGCTGCAAATGCTGCCAAACTTCTAAATATGCCATTTATAGCTATTCATTCTCCAGCTGATTTTCTAGTGGAGGACTATCTACAACAGTACTTAGACGATAAGCTTGGGGATAAGCCCCAGGCTTTAGTTAAAGATGTTTTGGATTATCTTTTGGAAATACCGGAATATAAAAATTCCTGTGCTGGGCCAAAGGTTCGGGTGGGCTCAGAAAAAAGCTACGCCGGCAAAGTTTTTGTAATTATGGCCGGAGGTACCGGCGGCGGCAATGACGTAATGAAGGCCTATTTTGAGGCAGGTGTAGGCACCCTTGTTGTTATGCATGTACCAGATGATGTAGTAAAGGCAATTAAGGAACAAAACATAGGAAATATTATTGTGGCGGGGCACATGGCCAGCGATTCCATAGGTATAAATTTAGTAATTAAGGCTTTTGAGGAAAAGAACCTAGAAGTCTTACGGATGTCGGGAGTAATAGAGACATGTTAGCCTTAACTAATGCCCGAATAATAACTATGGAAGAAAAAAATTATCAGCAGGGTACAATTCTGATTAGGGATGGCAAAATATTAGAGGTCGGAGAGCAAATAAGTATTCCCAGTGCAGCCTCTGTTTTTGATGTTCAGGGAAAATATGTGCTGCCCGGCTTTATTGATGCCCATACCCATGTAGGTATAGCAGAAGAGATCTATCAAATTGAGGGGGATGATACCAATGAAATTACCGATCCCCTCACACCCCAGCTTAGAGCCTTAGATGCTATTAACCCCAATGACTTAGGCTTTAAAGATGCGCTCTTAGGTGGAGTGACAACAGTAATGATAACCCCAGGCAGTGCCAACGTAATAGGTGGATTGGTTTGTGTTTTAAAGGTATGGGGTAAAACTTTTATAGAAATGGTTGTAAAGGAAGAAGCCGGTTTAAAAATTGCTTTGGGGGAAAATCCTAAGCGTGTTTATAGTGAACAGAAAAAAATGCCCCATACCCGCATGGCTACAGCAGCTATGCTTAGACAGGCTTTTATTGATGCTCAAACATATGCTAAAAAGGCGGACAGAGAACGGGACCTAAAAAAAGAAAATATGGTTAAGGTGCTAGAGGGAAAGATTCCTCTAAGGGCACATGCCCATCGAGCCGACGATATCTTAACAGCCGTTCGCATTGCCCAGGAGTTTGGAGTTAAGCTTGTTATCGAGCATTGTACCGAAGGACATAAAATAATTAATGAGCTAATAAATGCTCAAGTGGCCGCGGTTGTAGGACCATCATTAACTAGTAGAGCCAAAGTTGAACTAGGGGAGAGAACCTTTAAAACCCCTGGCCTTTTGGCTGCAGCTGGTGTGCCGATGGCCTTAATGACTGACCATCCTGTCATACCAGTACAATATTTGCCCCTTTGTGCAGCACTCGCTGTAAAAGAAGGTTTAAGTGAAGAGGATGCTCTTAAAGCATTAACCATTTCCCCAGCTAAAATCTTAGACTTGGGTCATCGATTAGGCAGTATCAAAAAGGGCAAAGATGCTGATTTGGTAGTATGGAATAACCATCCTTTAGATATAAGAAGCAAGCCTATGCAAATTTTTATTAATGGTGAGAAAATCTATAGTAGTCCGACAGATGATGTCAAAATTAGTCATAATTCTTCAAAGGAGTAAAGCTATTCATGAGCGAATAATTCATACGGTAGTAAAATTATGAAATGTGGAGGGTAAAAATGGACAAAACAGAACTTGACATATTGGTTGTTGACGACCAGTTAGGGGTTAGGTCCTTATTATCCACGGCCTTTAACGAAATGGGTTATTCTGTAGCTACTGCATCCAATGGAGATGAAGGTGTAAAAAAAGCCTCTGAATTTTGCCCCCGATTAGTCATAATGGATATCAAAATGCCGGCAAAGGATGGGATTACAGCCCTTTATGAAATAAAAGAGCAGCTGCCGCAAATAATGGTGGTAATGATGACTGCCTATGGGGAAGTGGAAACTATTGAGCAAATAAAGAAAGGTGGAGCAGAGGGTTATGTTCTTAAACCCTTTGATATAGAAGCCCTTATAAATTATGTGGACAAGCTGTTGCGTAGTGATCGGGTAAAGTTGGCATAAATAAAAAACGGCATGACGGCTTTTTGGGATAGTCTAATTGGCGGCATGACGTCTACTGGGTAATTCGTGATGTCGGCATTACGGCTCAAGGGTTATAATGCAGGTCGGCATGATTTAGCCAAATGCTGACTCGAAATGTGGCATAGAAGTCGTCACGCCGACCCAAAAGCTATACACGTAAGCCGTCAAGCGAACCCCAAATATTGCCCCAAAAGCTATAATGCCGACCCAAAAGTTTAATTTGAGAGACGTCACGCGCATCCAAACCAGTAAAGCTGGTTTTTTTTCTTGCTGTTTTTCTTAAGTTGTATTAGGATATACTACAGGTTAGTTAGGAAAAAATAGGGAGGATTTTTGCATTGGTTTGTGTAATATCAAGAAAGCCTGAAGAAACAGAATACATTGGAAAAAGGATGGCTAAATTTTTGAAGCCCGGGGATTTTATTTCTCTCAACGGTGATTTAGGTGCAGGGAAAACGGTTTTTTCCCAGGGGATAGCCAAAGGCTTAGGTATAGAAGAAAGCATTACCAGCCCTACCTTTACTATTATTCAAGAATATTATAGCGGTAGAGTCCCTTTCTATCACATGGATGTTTATAGACTTAATTCCTCTGATGAAATGGAGGATTTAGGGTATGAGGAATATTTTTATGGTCAAGGTATAACGGTAGTTGAATGGGGAAATTCCGTTGCCGATATTTTACCTGAGGAATATTTAAATATAGAAATTAGGCAGGGTAATGAAGGCAGAGAGTTTTGTTTTTCTCCCAAAGGAAAACATTACGAAAGGCTAGTAGAGGAGTTGACTGGCCATGATTATTCTAAGCATAGATAGTGCTACGCCGGTGGCAGGAGTAGCATTAATTGACAATAATAAAATATTGGCGGAGAATTTTTTAAATACCGGCAATACCCACTCAGAAAAACTACTTCCTCTTATTAAGCAAACACTAGAGGGGGCAAAGCTTGAGCTAAAAAATATTGATGGTATCGCGGTATCCATAGGACCTGGCTCTTTTACCGGTTTACGTATAGGATTAGCCACAGCCAAAGCCTTGTCTCAAGTTACAGGTATTAAGCTTGTTGCTATTCCTACTTTGGATGCTCTAGCTCAGAACTTAGCGGGTATAGACCAGTTGGTTTGCCCCATTCTTAATGCCAGAAAGGGCGAGGTATATACTGCGCTCTACCATAGCAATGGCATGGAGCTTGTTCGCCAAAGCGAGTATACCGCCTTAAGTCCATTTGCCCTTTGTAGTCAGTTAAAGGATCTAAAAAAGCCGGTAACCTTTTTAGGTGATGGAGTTTTTGAATATAAAGAGATAATTGCTTCACAATTGGGAGGTCAAGCCCACTGGGCTCCGCTGCATCAGTTATTACCGCGGGCTGCTTCCCTGGCAGTACTTGGACTTAAAGAATTAGAACAGGGTAAAACCGAAAATATTTTTACCCTAAAACCTTTTTATTTAAGGAAATCTGAAGCGGAAATAAAATGGGAGGCAGGTAGATGTCGGAGATAACAGGGATTTCTCTCAGAAAGATGGAACTAGGGGATGTTAGTCAAGTAGTAGAAATAGAAAACAGGTCTTTTCCCACTCCCTGGTCAGCATATGCTTTTACCTGCGAAATTTTAGATAATGATTTTGCATACTACTTTGTAATTACAGCAGAAGATGACAGAGATTGTGTCATTGGTTACGGGGGAATGTGGATTATTTTGGATGAAGCTCATATCACCAATATTGCTATCATCCCTCAGTATAGGGGAAAGCGCTTTGGGGAGGTTCTTTTAACTAATCTAATGGGGTTAGCTTTAGCTAAGGGTGCCGATAGAATAACCTTAGAGGTAAGAGTATCCAATACTAGTGCTAAGAAGCTTTACAGCCGTTTGGGCTTTGAGGCAGCTGGCTTAAGAAAAGGATATTATGTGGATACAAAAGAAGATGCCATTATTATGTGGAAAGAGCTGCGCTCTGCGCAGAAGTGACTAGTGACTGGTGACTAGAAAGGCGTGTGACCATGAATGCCTAGCTTTCTTGACGTGCGATTGTGCTACCGTGCCACCGAAAAAACTAATGCTTAGGTTTCGCTTCGCTAGGTTAAGGTTAAGTTTTTCTAAATCTTAGCCTGAACCTGAATTATTGTTTTCGCGCCCACGCGCACACGGTCAGACGTAATAGCGTAAAAACTGGGGTGATTATCTTGACTGATACAATAATTTTAGCAGTGGAAACAAGCTGTGATGAAACAGCTGTAGCTATAGTGAAAAATGGAACTGAGGTCTTGGCTGAGGTGGTAGCTTCTCAAATATCAACACACGAGAAGTTCGGGGGCGTTGTCCCGGAAGTAGCATCTCGTAAGCACTTAGAGTTAATAAACATAAGTGTTGAAGAAGCACTCGATCAGGCTAATTTAACCTTCAGTGAAATTACCCATTTTGCGGTAACTTATGGTCCTGGTTTGGTGGGGGCTCTTTTAGTGGGCGTTGCTACAGCAAAAGCTATGGCTTTTGCTGCGCAAAAACCGTTAATTGGTGTGCACCATATTGAAGGTCATGTCTATGCCAATTTCTTAACTCATAATGATATAGAGTTTCCCGTGGTTTGTTTAATTGTTTCCGGGGGACATACTACCTTAGTAGAAATTACAGACTATGGAAAGTATAAATTTTTGGGTCAAACCAGAGATGATGCAGCAGGGGAAGCCTTTGATAAGGTAGCAAGAGCTCTTGGTCTGGGTTATCCCGGAGGCCCTAAGATAGAGGAATGTGCTAGAGCAGGTAATAGTACTGCAACTAAGCTACCTCGCGCCTGGCTTGAAGAAGGGAGCTATGATTTTAGCTTCAGTGGTTTAAAATCAGCTGTTTTGAATTATTTGAATAAGCAGGAAATGAAAAAAGAAGCTATTGATATTAATGATCTAGCTGCTAGCTTCCAGGCGGCTGTTATTGAGGTTTTGTCAGAAAAAACTCTAAGGGCTGCTAAAGAGGCTCAGGTGAAAACTGTTTTATTAGCTGGAGGTGTAGCTGCAAATAAGGCTTTGAGGGAAGATTTGGCGGATCGTTGTAGTAAGCAGGGGATAAGATTGGTTTGCCCACCCATAGAATATTGTACCGATAATGCCGCCATGATCGGCTGTGCAGCCCATTATAAGGCATTAAGGGGAGAATTTGTTGGATTGAATCTAAATGCAGTACCGAATCTTAAGTTTGGGTCTAGCTCATAGGTTAGTGTGTAAGCTCATAGGCTATACAGACTGTCAGTGTGACGGCTTTTGGGTAAGACTGCATGACAGTGCTACAGTGCTACAGAAAAAAATATTATGAATGACGACTTTTTGGGATGCATCTGCTCCAAGGATATACTGCATGATGCATCTGATGATTGGCAATTTATATTGATGCATCCTATTCAAGATGCAGGATGCAGGAAGCATGAAGCATGAAGCAGGAAAAAGACTTATATCTGTTCTTGCTTCTGGTCTCTTGCTTCTTACTTCTTGTTAAGCAGATGCCTCATGTAATATTCACATGCATAGGATGCATCCTAGAAAATTAGCTTGTTAGCTGATTCTTTTTCTGGTCACTGGACACGGAGCACGAAACCTAATAAGTTGACTTTAACTAGTCACCAGTCACCAGTCACTTAAAAACCGGAGGTTTTTCCATGCACTATTTAGTCGACTATCATGTTCATACTGATAATTCCTTTGACAGCGGTGCCAAGATGATGGATTACTGTCAGAAGGCGGTTGAAATAGGTATTAAGGAAGTAGTATTTACTGAGCACTTTGACCTGAATTCAGTGGATGCTGGGTTGGGTTATTTTAATTATGAGCGATATTCCCGGGAAATTGAAGAGTGCCGGGAAAGGTTTGGGCACAAATTAGCAATAAAAAAAGGTTTAGAGCTGGGCGAGCCCCATTTATATCAGCAGGAGCATGCGATTTTTTGGGGAGATAAAACCTTTGATTTTTTCTTAGGATCAATCCATTTTGTAGGGGATCAGCTTTTACACAGAGATTATGGAGATGATGCCGATGAGCGGGAGGTTTATCTACAATATTTTGAACAAGTACTTGCAACAGCTCAAAAAGGGAATTTTCATTCACTGGGCCATTTGGATGTTTTGAAACGCTACGTTCCCATAACTTTTAAGAAGTTTAAAGCTTTAGATTATGAAGAAGTTGTGCGGGAAATATTAAAAGCCGTCATTAAAAGGTGCCGGGGTATTGAGCTAAATACATCGGGTTTTAGTCAAGGTTTAGGAGAGCCACTGCCTACTATTGAAATAATTCAATGGTATAAGGAACTAGGCGGGCAAATTATTACTATAGGGTCTGATGCCCATCATTTACGGCAGTTAGGTCAGGATTTAGAAAGAGGGATGGAAATTATAAAAAATTTGGGGTTCCCGGGGATCTGCACATATACAAAGGGGGAGCCTAAGATTATTAGCTTTTAACTAGGACCTAGGCCTAGTTAATAATTGCTTTTAAGGCTGCAATTGCTCTTCCTTTAAAAACTTAACCAGAAGACTATCAAGCTTTTTGCTTAATTCAAGTACATCTTCAGAAAGCAAATCACCTCCTGATAGTTCAATAACTTTATGCAAATGCTTTCGTAAAGCTTCTATTTCAATTAGTAATGGTGTATTACTCGTCAATCTGTTCAACTCCTAAGGCCACATGTATTAATAGCATTTGCATTTTAGCCCACAATTAACATTATAACTTTTATTTCAAGGGAAGAAATGTCTTATAGGTACAATAAAAAAAAATAGGACCTTTGACCTAGATTACTAGGTATTCTAAATATTAAAAATCAGGGACCAAGGACCCTGATTTTTTTCTGTCAAGTACTAAATTTGTCGTATTTTGTTAATGAGTAAAGTGCTTAACAAAAATAAAGAACGGGTGTTTTGTGGACTTCCCCCTGTGGATAATGTGGATAAGTCTGTGTATAACCCGGAAAATCAGGGATTAGCTATGTGGAGTTATTTTCATGGCAAATTGCACATTTATCTGTGGATAATGTGCAAAAATGGGTTAAAAGCTAAGTCTTTGCCCTTTAATCTGTGGATAAAATTGTGGATACTGTGGATAGGCGAGTTTTTCCATACTGTTTTATTAATAGGTATGTTGGGTAAAAATAAATATACCTACAAACTACATATAATATACTTAGTTGAAGAAAAATTTAATGAAGGAGGGAAGAATATGCACTATGTTGTTTGTCTCAAACAAGTTCCTGATACCACAGAAGTTAAAATTGATCCAGAGACTAATACCTTGGTTAGAGAAGGTGTGCCTGCTATTATTAATCCCTATGATATTCATGCACTAGAGGCAGCTTTACAGTTAAAAGATAAATATGGAGGAAAAGTTACAGTAATATCTATGGGGCCCTCGATGGCTATTGAGGCATTAAAAAAAGCGGTGGGTTATGGTGCCGACCAAGCTATTCTTTTGAGTGACAGAGCATTCGCCGGAGCGGATACTTTGGCAACTAGTTATGCTCTAACAAAGGCTATAGAAAAGCTCGACGAAGAGGAAGGGGTAGATCTAATTCTTTGCGGTAAACAGGCTGTAGATGGTGACACAGCACAAGTTGGTCCCGGAATAGCATGTAGGATGAATTTGCCGCAATTAACATATGTTATGGAAATAGCAGAGTTAGATACAAAGGGTAAAAGTATAAAGGTTTATCGCAAGGTCAAAAATGGTAAAGAATTAGCTCAAACACAGCTACCCGCTTTATTAACAGTTGTAAAGGATATTAATGAATTAAGGTATGCCAGCCTCGATAATATGATTAGGGCAGTCCGCTATCAATGTACTATCTGGGATAAAACTAAAATAAAATTTGAGGTGGATAAGTTAGGCTTGAAAGGTTCGCCTACCATGGTTCGAAATATTTTTGCACCCCCAGAACGAGGCGGAGGAGAAATAATCCCCGGTGGGGAAGAAAATCCCGAAGAAGCTGTTAAACTTTTGGTGGATAAGTTGATTCCTTTAGAAATTATTGCAAACGCATAAACTAGTGTAAAGTGTAAGAGTAGGAAAGGAGGTTTAAAATTGGCCGTTGAAGTAATTAGGAAGAATTGTATTGGTTGTGGGGCCTGTGTGCAGACATGTCCCTTTGATGCCTTAGATTTAGTTGATGGGATAGCGGTGGTAGACCCTGATAAATGCACCGAATGTGGGCTTTGTGTGGCTGTATGCCCGACCATGGCTTTATCCTTAGAAGGCTATCGGAAACCTGAGGAGACTGTTAAAAAAACTGAAGAAATAATAAAAGAATTTAAAACCAAAGACCCAATTGTAAATGCCTACTTTGGGGTTTGGGTTTTAATTGAGCAAAGCTATGGAGAAATAGCTGAAGTGTCTTGGGAGCTATTAGGTGCAGGTCGGAGATTAGCCGATGATTTGGGAGTAGACTTAGCGGCTGTGCTCTTAGGCTACCAGGTTAAGGATAAGGTAAATTTGGTCTATGAGTATGGTGCAGATAAGGTATTTTTAGTTGATGACCCGGTGCTTAAGGATTATCGAACAGATCCTTATTCGATAACCTTAGCAATGCTGATTGATAAATACAAACCCGAGATTGTCCTGATGGCTGCCACTACCCAGGGTCGTGATTTGGCAGGGCATGTGGCTACTAAAGTTGGAACAGGTCTGACTGCTGATTGTACTGAATTGAAAATAGAAGCAGAATCTAGGCTGCTTTTACAGACAAGACCTGCTTTCGGTGGTAATGTAATGGCAACAATCGTCTGCCGAAATCATCGACCTCAGATGGCAAGTGTTCGACCCCGTGTTATGGCTATGCCGGAACGTCAGGAAGGTCGGATGGGTACTTTAGTGGAGGAAAAGGCTGAGATTAAAGAGGAAGAGGTTTTTACAAAGATTTTGGAGTTTATAGCCCAAGGAGGTAGCGCCGTATATCTTGACCGAGCTGATATTATAGTAGCCGGCGGTAAGGGCATGGGAACAAAGGAAAACTTTAAGTACATATTTGAGTTAGCAGATGTCCTAGGTGGTACTGTTGGAGCGTCTAGGGCAGCAGTAGAAGCTGGCTGGATAGATGTTGTACATCAGGTGGGCCAGACTGGTTTAACAGTAAGACCGAAAGTCTATATTGCTGTTGGTATCTCGGGAGCTATTCAGCATTTAGTAGGTATGCAGACAGCAGATGTTATTGTTGCTATAAATAAAGACCCCGATGCACCCATTTTTAAAATAGCCAATTATGGTATTGTGGGTGATTTCCAAAAATTACTGCCCCTTTTGACGGAATCCTTCCGCCAAAAGCTGGGGTCTTAGGGGGAGAAAACGGTGGTCCAAGAAAAGTTTGATGTAATCGTTGTTGGAGCTGGGCCTGCGGGCTTAGGTGCAGCATATACTATGGCAAATGCAGGGCTCAAGGTTATTGTTTTTGAGCGGGGAGAGCACCCCGGTTCAAAAAACGTCATGGGTGGCGTCCTCTATCGCCAGGCTACGGAGGATGTATTCCCTGAATTTTGGAAGGAAGCGCCACTAGAAAGACCTGTAATAGAATCTAATTACTGGCTGACAACCGATGATGCTGTCACTAAATATGGATATCGCAGTCAGGAGTTTGCCGGAGAGCCCTATAATTCATTTACGGTCTTTCGGTCTAAATTTGACCGTTGGATGGGACGTAAGGTTGAACAGGCAGGGGCACTTCTTATATGTGAGACAGTTGTTGAAGATATAATCAAAAAGGATGGGAAAGTAGTAGGTGTTAAAACCGGTAGGCCTAATGGTCAGGTATATGCTGATGTTGTAGTTATTGCCGAAGGGGTCAATAGTATTCTTACTCAAGAAGCCTTAGGGCTGCAGAAAGGTTATTTAGCTTGGGACTATCTTGCTGTAGCGGTTAAAGAGGTAATAGCTCTGCCCAAAGAAAAGATTGAGGACCGATTCGGCTTAGAGGATGGCAAAGGAGCAACAATTGAAATCATTGGTGAAGCAACTAAAGGAATGGTTGGAACTGCTTTTATCTATACCAACATGGAAAGCATTTCAATTGGGGTAGGGGCGCTCATGTCTCACCTAGTAAATAGAAAACTAAACCCTAATGACCTTTTGGAAAATCTAAAGGCTCATCCCGCTATTAAGCCATTAATTGCAGGAGGGGAAATAAAGGAATATTTAGGTCATATGATTCCTGAAGGCGGCTATAAAGCCATGCCTAAATTATATGGCAATGGGGTAGTAATAGTAGGCGATGCAGCCCAGCTAGTCAACGGATTACACAGAGAAGGTTCCAATCTCGCTCTCATTTCCGGAAAGACAGCAGGGGAAGTAATAATTAAAGCCTTTGAAAAAGGAGATTTTAGCATTAACTCTTTGGCTGAGTACCAGCAGCGCCTAACCGATAGCTTTGTCGTTAAGGATTTGCAAAAATATCAGCATTCTTCCGGATATTTCGAAGAACATCCTGAGTTGTTTTACCTTTATCCACATCTGGCAAGTATAGCAAACAAGGAATTTTTTACGATAGATAATATTCCTAAAAAGGAAAAACAAAGGATTATTATGCGTAAGGTATTTGAACAAAGACCAAAATGGGAATTGGCCAAAGACCTCTACAAGTTATGGAGGGTTTTAGGATGAGATTAGAAGATAAGTTATTTTTAAATAGGTATCAATCAGATAAACACAGTCACCTGAAAATTACTGACAGGGATGAATGTCTAAAATGCGACTTTAAGCCCTGTACTTATATTTGCCCGTCTAAAGTATATGCCTGGAGTGAAGAAGAAAATAAAATTTTAACCGCCTATGAAGGTTGTGTAGAGTGCGGCTCCTGCCGCTATGCCTGCCCGCCCCATGTGATAGACTGGCGCAATCCCAGAGGGGGGTTTGGCATTCAATATAAGTTTGGCTAATATAAAATAGGGCTGGCGATAATTGCCCAGTACTTCGTTGCAGAAAAGGGTCCAAAATCCTCAACGGAAAGAGGAACGGGGACACACCTGCTAAAGCCTCTGTAATTTCTTGGGCCAGGAATGTCCCCAACAATTACGCCTCCGGTTTTGAACCTTTTCTGCGCCTTGTCCTAGACAATTCTTACCAGCCCCCAAGACATGAGGACGAAAATAAGGGGACGTTTCATTTGTATTTATGGTAAATATCCAAGCTTGTCATTGGTGAAAAAACTAAGCGATGTAAACAAAATCGGAACACATGATTTTGATACCCTGCTTACCTGAGCGATAGCGAAGGATCT
>JUEF01000003.1 GCA_000802045.1 Peptococcaceae bacterium BICA1-8 | reverse complement strand
TAGCCATATCGTACAACAAATTCCTGTCTTCCAGCGAATCGACACTGTCGACTCTCCCGATATGAATTGGTTTCGGGGCTCAATACCTTCACTTGCGTTACGGCCTGGTAACTCCCATCTATCAGCTTCATGTAGTCTGTTGCCTTTCTACATGTGATATAGGTGTTAGGCTGGTGGCTAACCTTTGCCTAATCCGGACTCTCACCGGCAAGAACTGCCAAGCTTAGCTTGGCGCACCAACTCTCAATTCTCCATTATTTAAAGGGTCGGAACGATGAGGGCATCGTTCCCTACAACGATAACATTATATTATCACATTGTTAATATCTAAAAAAAGAAAGAACCCTTTAAAATATGGGTTCCTTATCTGTTTTCTTCATTTCTATTAGGCGGAAGCCGTTTATAGCTCCCTGTTTTTACACCATCGGGGAATTTCTCCCGCTCAGCAGATATTCCCGTGTGCCTTTGAGCAACATTGCGCACGAACTCTTCTTGCTTATGCTCTAACTCCTCATTTTCGTTTTTAGCAAACTCAAACCTATACTTTGCACTCTTTGTATATTCTTTGCTCTTTTCGTCCATTTAACCAACCCCCTGTCTAGAGTTAGTTTCTGTAGAAAGCTATCTACTTATACTAACTTTAATCAAGATAAGGAAGCTGCCGCCTTATTTTCTGCTGCCAATCCTTAAGCCCAGATATCAAGTCTGGTAATTTGAGCTCCTCAAAAATAACCTGGCGGTACTCAACAATGTCATATTTATCCAGTTCTGATAAGCGACTATAAATATGAGACAAATCATCAAAGACATGGGCGGGGAAATAGCTGTACTTAAACTTCAAATCCTGCCAGCTATTGGTATGAACTTGGGCACCGTGTTCCACACTCAAATTATATTCTAGCTCACCAATAAGTGAACAAAAGGCATTATACTGCTCCTTCATACTCTCCTGCACAGTAAAAATCTCCAGTAGACGGTTTTTTTGATTAATTGACCAAGCAGTTATTAGCCCGGCAGTAGTTAAACCCAAGAAAATAACTCCTAATAAAATAATAATAGTTTCAGATATTTTACCTATCAAAACACCTAACAAGGTTCCAAACAAAGCACATAGAAAAAACAATAAATAAGTCATCCAACCTACTTTAACAGTACCAGCCATATTTACAAAAAGACCTAAGTCTTTATTCCTTCCACCTCTTACTCTTCTCACTATCATCCCCTCCTAATTCTGATATTTCGACTAATTAGAGGATAATCCTGCATTTTTTGTAAATTTTGCGAGCTATTATATTTTTCTTGGTTGGTCAATTACTGTTACATAATCCGCACTTGCCCAACCTGTTTTTCCGTTTGTTAATTTAACATTATGCCAACCTGGTTGGCTGTTTAAAATAGTCACTTTTGTACCCTTGGGTACCTTTGTCAAAATAGCATATTGTAATCCACTGCCACTTCTAATATTTAAAATACTTGCAGTAGTAGTTCCTGTTTTAACTGCCATGTTACTTCGGCTTGATTCCAATGGTGATGAGTGCTTAATAACTGAAATCTTTTCTATGCACCCTGCTGCATTTGTTAATAAGTTTTTCATCCCATAATAAAAACTTCCGTTTACCACAGAGTATTTTTGATTAATTCTTAATTGCATATCTATTTCGTTAACAACTACATCCTTATAAATTCCATGGCCTATATATAATTTTACGTTTGTTCCTTGAACCTCATTTGACCACCATTTTACCAAAGTTTCATAGTCTGCTGCCTTATGTCCTGTCTCCCAATAAATTTGGGGAACTACATAATCAATCCATTGATTTTTTATCCAAGTCCTTGTATCTGCATAAACGGTATAGAAGGATTCACTACCTGACGTTTCAGAACCGGTTGAATCAGAAATCTTATTTTTCCAAATGCCCATAGGACTTATTCCAAACAATACATTATTATTAATACTTTTAATAGCTGCACTAACTCCCTGAACCATATCATTAATATGCTGTATTCTGCTTTTGGCTACTGACCCATCCCTACCTTCACCTTGTGGTAGTGGATATTTTGATGGATAGAAATAATCATCAAAGTGAATTGCATCAACATTATAATTTCTTATAATTTCCTCCACAGTGGCAATGATATGATTTTTTACCTCTTGTAATTCCGGATTATAATACAAGGAATTATTAAAGCTAATCAACCAATCTGGATGAGATCTCGCCGGATGATTTTCACTAAGTGTGCTTAAATCAGTTCCCGATGTGGTTACCCTGTAAGGATTTAACCACGCATGAAAGGCCAGGCCTCTTTTATGGGTCTCCTCGATCATAAAAGCTAACGGATCATAACCCGGATCTTTTCCTTGTATTCCTGTTAGAACATCAGACCAGGGGTTAATATCAGACTTATACAAAGCATCTGCCTTCGGCCTTACCTGAAATACAACAGTATTGATACCGATTGCCTTCAGTTTATCTAATTTTTCTATGTACTCATTTTTTTGAGCAGCAATATCGTTCTTGGTGCTTGGAAAGTCTATGTTAAAAACTGTAGCCATCCACACAGCTTCCATATTCTTCGGGGCTGGGGCTGCCAAAACATTAGGAGTAAAATAAATAGCTGCAATAATTAAAATTATCATAATATACAATATTTTCTTCAATCAATTTTCCTCCTGACGATAGGGTTTTTTATTGTGTCATTTTGTCGATTACCGTTGTATTTTACCATAATATGAACCCTGTATCAATCACACATAAGCAAGCGTGTCAGGGGACGGTCCTTTGACACGCTTGCTTATAGCTATACCCCACCCTCCTCATTACTTGCCTATATTGATTATAATATAATTCAAAATAAGCCCTTGCGCATAAACAAAAAGCCGGCTAAGGTCCTCAGCTAACCTCAACCGACAATGTCTACAAGCGTATCCCAGGCACTTTTTATTAGCCTTGATAACCATCCCATTGTACAAATTCCTCTAGCTTCTTTCTTTTCTTGTTACGGGGTATATTTGCTTCTTCGTCAGCGGGATAACCTAATGGGAGCAGGGCTATTGGCTCAAGTTGAGATGGGAGGCCTAGTGCTTTGCTACAGTCCAGTGCATTGAAAGCACAAACCCAACAGGTTCCAAGACCTAATTCTGCAGCGGCTAATGTTAAGTGGTCAATTGCTATTGCCCCATCAATATCACAAAAATCCTTGCCGTCAGCCCTACGCCATGACTTACTGTGGTCACCGCATACTACAATAATTATCGGAGCCCTTTGTAGCCACTCGGCACCATATGTAGCTGCTACTTTTTTCTTTATTTCCCCATTCTGCAGTACTATTAGCTGTAACGGTTGAAAATTAACTGCAGAAGGAGCAAGCCTGGCTGCTTCTATTACTTGTAGTAATTTTTCCTCTTCCACAGGAACATCCTTATACTTTCTTACCGAATATCTTTTTTGAGCTAACTCAAGAAAAGACATCTTCATAAACTTCAATCCCCCTACTAATTATTTCTTAAATAGCGTTGATAGCGTGTAATTTATATTTTACTTACCTAAGCTTAAAAACATACCATCAACAAAATCCTCTAGTATAAATTTGTACTTAGGTATTTGAGTCCTGAATCATTGATAGTTAGGGCTATGTTGGAACCTTTTTCCTTGCCGGACAGGAGCTTTTGAGCTGCAGCAATATTAGCGCCGGAAGAAAAACCGGCAAATATACCTTCCCTTTTAGCTAGCTTCCGGGCTGCATTAATAGCCTCTTCATCCGTAATTTGCAGATAATCCTCCACCAACTCCTGGTCTAAAAAGGGTAAATTCATGGCATAGCCACCCCCTTGAATCCGATGATTAGGATTGGTCATATCCTTCCCTGCCAAATAAGCAGCTGAAGCGGGCTCAATTAAATAACAGCGTATGTCTTTATTATAGCTTTTCAATCCCCGGGTACAGCCGAAAAAAGTTCCACCTGTACCGACAAAATCAACATAAACATCGATCTTTCCTGCAGTTTGCTCCCACATTTCCTGGGCGGTATGTAATTGATGGGCCCGTAGATTCCCAGGATTATTAAATTGGTCGGCACGAAAAGCTTTACGTTCTTTGGTAACTCTCTGTGCTTCTTTCTCAACCAGAGCCAAATCTTTTCCAGAAACCTGCCCTAAAGGTGAACCATGTGCCTGGTCAACTAAAACCACCTCTGCTCCCAACGCCCTCATCATCCTTGCCCTTTCCATGGAATTACCTTGAGACATCACCGCTACAAAAGGATATCCTTTTCCCCCGCATACTATAGCCATACCCGTACCAGTATTCCCGCTAGTCAATTCCACAACTGTTTGTCCCGGTTTAAGGGACCCTTCCTTTTCGGCCTCCTCAATAATCTGTAAGGCTATTCGATCCTTTTTACTAAAGCCTGGATTAAGGTACTCCAGTTTGGCAAAAATATTCCCCGTCAAATCAGCGGTTAATCTGCTTAAATTAACCATCGGGGTATTACCTATTACTTCATGGATTCCAGAGTACATTTTTGCTGCCATTGTTATTCCTCCTTTAAAATACTATATCTTTTTAGATAGGTTATCAGCCTTTTTAATCCGACCTCAATATCTTCCGGTTTAGAAACCAAGGAAATACGCAGGAATCCTTTTGCTGTAGGACCGAAAGAAACTCCTGGAGTAGTAGCCACCTTATGCTTTAGAAGGAAGTTTTTACAGAATTCACCGGAGTTGTTAGGACCGATATTTATCCACATAAACATTGATCCTTGAGGGGTTTGATACTTAATATTATGGGTATCTAAAATATTCCTTGCGATTTCTATATTTTTCTGGTAAACCATTTTCATTGTTTCTACACAGTCTTGAGGTCCATCTAGAGCAGCCTCAGCTGCCATTTGGGATATATCCGAAGCACACCATGTGAAAGGTTCTTGCAATTTAGTGATTTTGGGGGCAATAATCTCCGATGCTACAGCATAACCTATTCTCCAACCAGTCATCGCATAGGTTTTCGAAAAGCTATAAATTCCTATTACTCTCTGATCTGTATCAAAGGCTAGCGCTGGAGTATGCACCCCCTCATAAACAAGCTTTTCATACACTTCATCAGAAATAATATAAAGATTTTTTTCCTTTGCAAAGGCGACTAACTCTTTTACCTTTTCAGCAGGAAAGACAACCCCTAGTGGGTTAGAAGGTGAGTTGAATAATAGAATTTTTGTTTTAGAGTTTATTTTCTCCTCAATATCAGTTAAAGAAGGCAAATAATCATTTTCCGACTTTAATTGATAGTAACGGGGAATTCCACCAACAGCTGTAATTACTGCTTCGTAAACAGGCCAGCTAGGATCAGGAATTAATACTTCATCACCATATTCTATTAATGCTTTAATACTGGTTGCAAGTGCCCCTAATCCTCCTGTAGTAACGACAATATTGGCGGGATACAAATTTAGGTTATAATCATTGTTTAATCTTGCGGCTATTTTTTCTCTTAATGAAAAGTGCCCTGCATTGGGAGTATATTTGGTATGCCCGTCCTTAGCCGCCTTAAAGGCTGCATCAATGATATGCTCCGGTGTAGTAAAAAGGGGCTCTCCAATTTCAAGTCTAATGACATCTTTTATCTGCCTGGAAATCTCAAATATTTCTCCCATTGCAGCAGTATTTACCTTTTCGGCTGAATTTGGAACTTCCTGGGACATTTTATCCCTCCTTAATTACTTTTTTGTCTATTTACATTTTTCTATTAATTAAGGATAAAACCTTTCTATATTTAATTAATTTAGTAAATAAAATTATGCCGTGTCAAAGGACCGTCCCCAGACACTCTCAAGTCTAATGACATCTTTTATCTGCCTGGAAAGCTCAAATATTTCTCCCATTGCAGCAGTATTTACCTTTTCGGCTGAATTTGGAACTTCCTGGGACATTTTATCCCTCCTTAATTACTTTTTTGTCTATTTACATTTTTCTATTAATTAAGGATAAAACCTTTCTATATTTAAT
>JUEF01000002.1 GCA_000802045.1 Peptococcaceae bacterium BICA1-8 | reverse complement strand
GGATTAATCACGTCCTCCTCGGGTGCCATATCCAAAAAGTATTTGAAAGACATATCATACTTAGAACGCTCAACAACGTCAACATCTGAAAGATCAAATATTGTTTTCAATAGTAGATATTTAAACATGCGAATTGGATCTATTGCCCCACGGCCATTATCTAAACAATACTTAGAACTTAATTCCTCGTAGATAAACGAGAAATCAACCAATTCTTTAATTCTTCTCAACATATTATCCTTAGGAACTACTAAATTGTATATTTCGGTATAAGGACTTAATACCATCGTCATTTGTTGCTTTAGCATTTCAATCACCTACAATACTGTAATAACTATATTTTACAGTATAAAAGGCGTAACTCCTACAGTAAATGTAGAAGTTACGCCTTTTTAGTAGTTGACAGGGACTTTTTCAGTGCCCTCCAGACTCTTTAGATTTTCCTAAATTTAACGCCATACAAATGCCGTAAGTAAAGGCCGCTAAGGGTATTACAGCTTGGGCAGGTATAAGCAGGTTTAAAATAATTCCAGCAAGCAAGATTCCATATAAGATGCCATTATAGCTTCCGCCTGTTTTTATGATACTCCAATAAGCAATCCTTCTTAGTAAACCAGTAGTTTCTATACAATTTGCTATCAATATACCACCCATAAACATCCACGGAATATATGTTGACCAAGGTCCAAAAACAGCTGCAGCTGGCGCAAGTTTAGTAAGCAAATAAGCAGAAGGCAAAAGCAAGGCAGGGATTAGATTAGGGATAGCTTCAAAAGCAAACATAAAGATCGCACATAGTGTTATGGCTAAATATAATCTTAATTGTGCTGTAAAAACTTCAGAAACAGGTATTAACATTATTGCTAAGGGTAATGCAATTGTAATAACCCAAAAAATTAAATACTTTTTATCCATTACCTTGGGATTAGTATTAATAACTGGTTGCACATTCAACACCCCTTCTTTTTAGTTTGTTTTTTTTGTTTAAGGTAGGGGGGCTATGCTGCCCCCCTATATTTTTCTAGATCCTTATTACTCCGCCGTACTCATCATCTTCATCCTTTTTTTCTACAGGTGCTTCATCTGTTTGTACACAGAAACCGTCTACATCTCCATAGCCTAGTGTTCCTGGAACTTCTACTACATCATCACAGCCTAATGGTGCTGCTCCGGGCATTCTAAAGCTGTTAACATCAATCCGCTCAATGGCTACTTCCTCTGGCTTCTCTACTTGTGGTATCCATTCATAGGGCAGACGGTAGGCACGGTAAAGCATATTTAACTTGAATTGCTTGCCCCAATAAGGTGAAATGTATTCCCATACCAATTCATGGTCTTCTGTAACCTCCATTAATCTACCTCCGGAACCCTCGTCAATAAAGGTGTTACCATTAGGCATCCTTTGCGCACTGCTGATAAAAGGACTGTAATAATGATGGGAATGGAAGGGCTCCAAATAACCTGCTTCTGTCGGTGTGTGCTGCCACACAATTTTTAAAGTTACTGGATCAATCTCAATAACCCTTGAATAATCCCTCTTTTGTACCTTAGTACCATATACCGAGGTTTGGCTTGGTATGCCATAGCCTGCCCAGCCGCCGTTATCATAGATAAGAATGTTGCCTTCACCAGGTAAGCCTTTAGGAATCATATGAGCATGGTGTTGACCAATAATAACACCCATTTTTCTCAATTCTTTAGTTGTTGTGAAGTCTGGACCTAGTTTCCACACTATTTTTCCGGTTTCTTTACTAATAATTGCGGTAATATTGGATTCCCGAGCATCCCAGATAATATTATCCGGATGGAATCTTTCATCACCTTGGTCATACCATTTATTAGATCCTAAAGCGGACATAGAATTGATATGCATCCAATCACCAGTACCACCACCGCAAGCATGCATATTAGGATCACGGAAAAGCACATTCTTTTCAGCTTCAGAAAAGCCTAGTTCATCAAAATGCTCATTACATAGCCATTCCCAAAGGATATTACCTTCCCAATCCACTTCGATGATGGCATCATCCATCAGATTTTTATCGGAAATTTTCTTATTGTATACATTTTTATGAGCAAGAATTAAGGTATTTCCACCATCAGTTTTGGGGTCCATACCAGGCACATAATAACCTACAGGGTTACCCTCTCTTTGATAATCATGGTGCTGTCTAGCCATCCAGCGAGGCTCATTACCAGGATCTTCGATATATTCATATTGGTTAAATTCCCAGACTACATTACCATCCCAGTCAACTTGGATTAAATCAACGTTATCCTGATAACCATATTTTGTATCCCTTTGACCTCTACTACCCATGACAAAACCGCCGGGAAGCATTTTGTTTGGGAAGCCATGCAGTCCTTTCCAGACCTTTACTTCTTTGCCGTTCATGTCAATTAACATTGCCCCGTACTCTGCTGCTTGGAAAATTGTATAACCATTAGAAGCCTTTTCCGGATTATATACAGTAGTACCCGTCGGATAAATTGTAGGATGACCCATACTAAAATCTCCTCCTTAAAAATGGTTTATGTTTCTTTAATTAAAAATAAGGGCTTAGAAAATTTCCTAGTTGACCTAACACCTCCCTAATTTAATTAAATTTTAGTAACATTGTTAATATTGGTGATTTATTTCACATTTTCCCTTGTGCTAATTATTTTTTTCACTTTCAATTGTATTGTGGGATAATTTCTTTGCCCATCTATTTCAATCACTATTCTATCTTTAATAAGATTATAGTCTACAGTTTCGGTATTTAATTGTAACCTAAGTTACAATGTATAAGTTTTTTTTATTTATATTAATCCACGCATTCTCGCCTATATATAAGTTTTATTTATATCATCAAATTCAATAAACCTGCCCTATTTCAGTTTTGCACAGTTACCTTCTTAGGAGGACCTAAAACCATTAGAAGTAATAATAAGCTGCCCACCAGGATCCCTGCACCTGATATAAAAAATGCAAATCGCCCAGCAACATCTCCGGCTATATTTCCGATGAAAGTGAAAACTATAGGTGTTAAAAATGTTGATGCTTTGTAACAAAGATTACATTTTATTTTTTAATTTAGCTAATGTGAGATCAAAAAAACGATATTGCAAAAAGCAATACCGCATTTTAATTCTACAATTTAATTAATTTTTAAAGTTAGTGTAAAAACAGTTCCTTCTGATGAACTGCTATTGAGAAAAAGGTCACCACCTAAGGCATTTGCAATCATTTTACTAAAGGAAAGACCCAGGCCAAGCCCTCGTACCCGATCCTTTTTAGCCTTACCTCTGAAGAAACGTTCAAATATCAGCTGCCGTTCCTCTTCCGGTATGCCCGCACCATTATCTTTCACATCGATTCGTATCTGTCCATTCTCCTCAGAAACATGCACATCTATCTGACTACCATTGACAGCGGCCTGTTTAGCATTATTGAAAAGATTATATAATACTTGCTGTAGGCGCATAGCATCGGTTTCGATATTAATAGCTTTGTCCGGTAGATAGGTATTAAGTATTACACTGCGGGCATCTTGGCCAATCAACCATTGATAAGCTATTTCCTGCACAAGCAGGTTAATATCATGGGATTCATTATTTACTTTAATGTCGCCGGTGATAAATGAGTTGAAATCTAAAAGGTCTTCAACCATTTTCTGTAGTCTGGCTGTTTCACTCTCACATATCCCTAAGAACTCCTTAGCTTCTTCACCTGTTACAACTTCATCCTTTACCGCCTGAATAAGTCCACTAATAGAAGCAACCGGGGTCTTCAATTCATGGGTTACCCCTGCCAGTAATTCAGTACGCATTGCTTCCAACTGGCGCAAGCGTTCTGTCATTTCTTTAAAAGAGTTAGTTAATTCGTATATTTCTAGCTCCCTAATATCCTTATCTAATTTGATATCATAGTCGCCTTTCAAAATCTGATTAGCTGCTTCGGCAACATCCTTTATTGGTTTAGCTAATTTTCTAGTAAGTAAATAAATTATAAGCCATCCCAGTATCCCTAAACCTATTAGCATTATAGCAAGCAATTGAAACTCCTCTGTACTGCGCACTAATTCTCGGACTGGGTGAACAATAAATACGTTGCCCATTACTTGACCGTTGCTTTGGATAGGTTGTTTAACGACAAAAATCTTGATGTCAGATCTGATAGTTAGTTCTTGGACACCTTGTTTATCATCCATTGGAATAGTGATCTCTTTTAGGATCTCAAGGGGGAGCACGGAGGGTTTACTGTATATCAGCCTGCCCTCCCTATCGGTAATAAACAATGTAAGGTTTCTGTCTAAATGTAAAAACCTTTGGCGTATATCAATCATTCTGGACAAATATGGACCAACACTTAAATTGCCTTCTTGATCTATTGAGCTTGCTGCTATTTCTTCAGAAAAGGATTTAATACTATTTAATCCCTTTTGGGTGGTATTATACCGCAGCCAAAAGGAAGAAATGATACCAATAACAATTAAGCCTATGCATAACGTTAATACATAGCGGGTTGTCCAATATCTCAATAGTGGTACTCGTTCACTTTTTTTAATAAACACCTAATTGATACCCCAATCCTCTTAACGTTTTTAATTCCCCTTCTGAAGGCGGCCAGTTTTTTAGTGTTTTCCTAATTCTTTTAATGGCCAAATCTACCGCCCGATCACTGCCTTCATAGTCCATACCCCAAACCTGGTCAAGAAGCTGCTCTCTGGTAAATGTTTGGTTAGGATGCTGAACCAAGAAAAGAAACAAAGCTAAATCCCGGGGAATAAATAATAGTTCTATCCCATGGAGGCATACTGTGTGTGCCTTGAAATTAATTTTCAAACTGCCATAATACTTGGTTTCTTTATCCTCCATAATTTGTGTAGAGCGCCTAAGTACCGCATCAACCCTGGCCACTACTTCATCAGCAATAAAAGGCTTTGTGATATAGTCATCAGCCCCCTGGCTTAAACCATTGAGCTTTTGCTTAATTTGCCCTAATGCAGTTAACATGATTACTGGGCAGGAGCTCCTCTCCCGAATAAAGCTTAGAATACTGCATCCATTCATACCCGGCAGCATTATATCCAGTATAACAAGGGAAGGAGAGTATGCTTTAAACTTTTCGATAGCTTCCTCTCCTGTAAAAGCCTGTTCGACCAAATAATTTGCTTTTGTAAGATAAGCCTTTAGTACTTTAGATATGGCTATCTCATCCTCGACAACTAATATCTTTTTCACGTTAAACCTCTCACTTCTTTATTTAGATGTAATTTTATTTAAAAAATCACTACTTGTCTATATGCAGTAAGAACATGACCTTTCATTTTAATGAAAAGCCATGTTCCTCTATTTAAATCTTACTGATTTGTTTTATTCTGCAATTTGATTAATAGTTCATTGAGCAGATCCTTGATCTGAGCTTCATCGTTAGCTTCAACAGCCTGCTGCAGTTTACTATGAAGGCTGTCATTAAGTTTATTTCTTTCGCCCATCTTAAGCATTGGTGCTTTGATACCAAGGGCCTCCATCTCTTCTCTGGCTTCTTCCTGTGTTAGGTTTCCCGCTTTCACTTTCTCTCTTATTTCAATTAGCTTCTCTTTTGTTGCTTCATCCAGTT
>JUEF01000001.1 GCA_000802045.1 Peptococcaceae bacterium BICA1-8 | reverse complement strand
ATCACGCAATATGATAATGTAAATTTTGACAAAAAAATGAGCCTATTTCAAGGCTCTCAGCGATTTTTACATTATGCAACTGTCAAAGACCCGAGGTCGGTGGTATGACCACTTTTTATATATTCTCTGTCTTTTAAAATTATCCTTCCCCAAAAAATAAAAAGTTTAAATTAATTTTCAAAAAGCCTTTTTGTATATTGACGGGAGGATGTGATATTTGTATACTTAATACTAATAGCTGTTATATAAAAATAACTGTTAAACAATGTGTTATAGTATAACGGTGAAAAATGGATGCCACTAACAAGGATAAAGATAAAAACCGCTAGTCACTAGTAATGAGGCACTAGTAATAAAAACTAACCACTAACAACTAGTAGCTAGCCATAAGCTAAAGTAACTTACTAAAATAATGGGGTGATAGTTGTGGGTTCTTGTGAAAAGTCCCACCTCTTAGTGGAGGTGATGACTCCCAGAAACAAGGTAGAGCAAGAAGTGGGATACCTTTTTTTGGGTAGCATTGAGGAGCCGGTAATTCTAACAAATTAAAGCCAAAATTTTGGAGGTGCTTTATGTTAGGAGCTGAGCTCTTATTAAAAAGTTTGGAAGAACAAGGTGTGGAACTGGTTTTTGGAATACCTGGGGGAGCCGTGATTCCTCTTTATGATGTATTGAAAAAAAGCAGCATAAAACATATTCTAACTAAACATGAACAGGGGGCAGCCCATGCTGCTGATGGTTATGCAAGGGTAACCGGTAAGCCTGGTGTTTGCTTTGCTACATCTGGCCCCGGTGGTACTAATCTGATTACTGGCTTAGCTACAGCTCAGATGGACTCTTCTCCTGTAATTGCTATTACCGGTCAGGTAGGTAGCAGTTTTTTAGGGAAAGACAGCTTTCAGGAGGCAGATATGCTTGGCTTAAGTCATCCCGTAACCAAACACAGTTATTTGGTAAGGGATGCTCACGATATTCCTGGTATTGTCGAAGAAGCTTTTTTTATTGCAACCCAAGGGCGACCAGGACCTGTCCTTATTGATATACCCAAAGATGTTTTTTCCCAAGAGGTAACAGAGGTGCGTAAACCTGGGGTACGAAAACATCTTTTAGAAAAGCTAAAAAAACCTGAGCTGGATTTGGGTCAAGTGGAAAAAGCCATCCAGGCTCTGAAAAAAGCTAAAAAACCCCTAATTTTGGTTGGGGGCGGTGTTAATAATTCTGAGGGTAGTCCACGGTTGTTACAAGATTTTGCCATGAAAAATGAAATGCCTGTTACACAAACCCTGATGGGTAAAGGCGTCTTTCCGGCAGAGCACCCTTTATTTTTAGGAATGGTGGGTATGCACGGGACCATTGAAGCCAATTGGGCTATGCAAAATTGTGACTGCTTGTTGGCAGTAGGAGTTAGGTTTGATGACAGAGTCACAGGTAAGGTAGAACAATTTGCTCCTAAGGCTAAGGTTATTCATGTCGATATTGACCCTGCTGAGCATAATAAGAACCGGGCTTCAGATATTGCTATCGTGGGTGACAGTAAAGACTTCCTAGAAGTCTTAGGGGGAAAGCTTTGGGCAAGTAAAAACAACAAGGAATGGTTAAGGCAGATTAGCCTTCAGAATCCTGTTGAAAAAGTTAGTATAGGAAGAGGATTGGATCCTGAAGGAGTAATGAACTTAATTAATTCACTATTAGATGATGATACTGTAGTAGTTACCGATGTAGGTCAGCATCAAATGTGGGCAGCGCTTTTTGTCCATCCCAAAAAACCCAGAAGCTTTATTACTTCCGGAGGCTTAGGGACAATGGGCTTTGGTCTACCAGCTGCTATAGGTGTTCAAATGGCCTACCCAGAAAAGAAAGTAGTTCTCATTACCGGAGACGGTAGTCTGCAGATGAACCTTCAAGAACTGGCGGTAATAAAGCAGTGGAATCTACCGATAAAAATATTTTTGATTAATAACGGGTCTTTGGGTATGGTTAGACAGTGGCAGGAGCTCTTCTTCCAAGAAAATTATGCGGAAACTATTTTGGAAGTAGGTCCTGACTGGGAAAAACTGGCGGGAGCATATAATATTAAAGCTAAAACCCTATGGGAGCATAGAGAACTTAAGGATGCCTTACATTCTTCTATCACAAGTGGGGAACCCTGGTTAATAGATATTAAAGTAGACCCCGGTGCCAATGTCTTTCCAATGGTACCTGCTGGATGTAGTTTAGACCAAATGTATAGGAGTTGGAAAAATGAAGCACACGCTAGCAGTATTGGTTGAGAACCATCCTGGTGTACTTTCAAGAGTTTCCGGTCTTTTTGCCCGGAGGGGATATAATATCACTAGCCTAGTGGTCAGCGAAACAGAGGATAGTTCTATATCCCGAATGACCATCGTAGTAGATGGTGATGAAAGGATAATTGAGCAGGTCACGAAACAGCTCAATAAACTAATAGATGTTATTAAAGTTAATGATGTTACAAATGAAGATACGGTAAACAGACAGCTGCTTTTGGTTCGGGTTAATGCTGATAATTCAGCAAAAGGTGAAATAGCACAGCTTATGGATATCTTTAGGGCTAGAATCGTTGATATAGGCAGAAAATCCCTTGTTGTCGAGGCTACCGGGGATGAGGAAAAAATTCAAGCTATTATAAGGTCCTTACAGCCCTTTGGCATTCAGGAAATTGTCAAAGCAGGGATAATTTCTATGGTTCGCGGACCGAAGTGAGGATTGCTGCTGGGTGACTTTCGAGGTCGGGCATTATGGCTTACGGGAAAGCTCAAGGGTCGGCGTGACGGCTAATAGGATTAGTTTTAGGGACGGCACGACGTCTTCCAGGTTAGATTTTTGGTCGGCATTACGGCTTAAAAGAATAGCTATGGGGTCAGCATGATTTAATTTAAGCCATGCTGACGTGCAGTAAATTATTCAGCCGTCATGCCGACATCATGAATTAACCCTATAGACGTCATGCTGTCGTTCAGATTATCCCAATAGACGTCACGCCGTCCGTTCATATAATTCCGGTTGACGTCAGGGTAAATGAGTATTATTATCATACTAATAATAAAATATCTAGTGACGACTACAGTCACTAGTCACTTAAATAATTGGAGGTTTAATCGAGATGGCGAAGATGTATTATGATAAGGATGCAAATGTTGAGGTATTACAGGGTAAAAAAATTGCAGTAATTGGTTATGGCAGTCAGGGGCATGCTCAGGCTCAAAACTTACGAGATAGCGGTCTAGATGTGGTAGTAGGTCTAAGACCTGGCAGTAAATCCTTTGACAAAGTGGAAGCCGATGGATTAAAAGCATTAACTATTGATGAAGCCTGTGCTCAAGCAGATATAATTCATGTGTTGATTCCTGATGAGCAACAAGGCAATATTTATGAGAAATATATTAAGCCAAATTTAACGGCCGGGAAAGGTCTGAGCTTTTCTCACGGTTTTAATATTCATTTTGGGCAGATAGTTCCTCCCGCTGATGTTGATGTATTTATGGCTGCACCGAAGAGTCCAGGTCATGTGTTCAGAAGACTTTATGTAGATGGCCAAGGTGTTCCGGGATTGGTAGCTATTCACCAAGATGCAACAGGAAAATGTTGGGATATTGCTATGGCTTTTGCTAAAGGTATAGGCTGCACACGGGCTGGAGTATTGGGAACTACTTTTAAAGAAGAAACAGAAACTGACCTTTTTGGAGAACAAGCTGTGCTTTGCGGTGGGATGACAGAATTAGTTAGAGCCGGTTTTGACACCTTGGTGGAAGCTGGCTACCAGCCGGAATCAGCATACTTTGAATGTCTGCATGAAATGAAACTTATAGTGGACTTGATGTATGAAGGTGGTATCAGTAATATGAGATACTCCATTAGTGATACTGCTGAGTTTGGTGATTTAGTTATTGGACGTCGTATTATCAATGAAGATACACGAAAAGAAATGAAAAAAATACTTACAGAAATACAACAAGGGAAATTTGCTAAAGATTGGATGTTGGAAAATCAAGTGGGTAGACCTACTTATAATTCCCTGAAAAGAATAGATGAAGAACATTTAATTGAAACTGTCGGAAAAGAATTGCGGGCACATATGCCTTGGCTACGAAAATAAGGGGTTGATTCTATGCAGATGAATGGGGCTCAGATACTTGTCAAAGCTCTCGAGGACCAAGGTGTTGAGATTATCTTTGGTTATCCGGGAGGGGCGGTTTTGGAGATTTTTGATGCATTAAGGGAAAGCTCCATTTGCCAGATTTTAGTCAGACATGAACAGGGTGGTGCACACGCTGCCAGCGGTTACGCACGAGCCCTAGGAAAAACAGGGGTGTGTCTTGCTACCTCCGGTCCTGGGGCTACAAATCTAGTAACGGGTATTGCTACTGCATATATGGATTCTGTGCCTCTGGTTGTGATAACTGGGCAAGTCCCTAAAGCTATGGTAGGAACAGATGCTTTTCAAGAGGTGGATATTACAGGCATAGCGTCACCTATTACTAAGTATAACTATCTCGTCCAGGATGTTAGGGATTTATCCAGGATTGTAGCCGAGGCCTTTTATATAGCTGAAAGCGGGCGGCCTGGGCCAGTTTTGATTGATATACCTAGGGATGTTTCCTTAGCCATGGAACACTATAAGCCGTGTGAAAAGGTGGATATCAGGAGCTATAAGCCTAACCTTAAGGGTCATCCTACAATGATTAAAAATGCTCTCAGATTATTAGGTGAGGCGAATAACCCTGTAATATGTACCGGAGGCGGAGTTATTAACGCTGGTGCATCCCCAGAGGTAAAAAAACTTGTAGAAATTACTGGAGCTAAGGTCGTTTCTACCCTAATGGGCTTGGGTTCCTTTCCAGGCAATGACCCGGCTTTTTTGGGTATGCTGGGAACCTATGGCAATCATGCGGCAAATATGGCCGTACAGAATTGTGACTATTTTCTAGCCTTAGGCATGCGCTTTGATGACCGGGTTGTAGGTAATCCTGAAAAGTTTGCTCCTAATGCTAAGATTATTCATATTGATATTGATCCAGCTGAAATCTGTAAAAACGTTTCTGTTGATGTACCAATTGTAGGTGATTTGAAAAATATCTTAAGGGAAATGATTCAACACCTTTCAGTAGGTACAAGTAAGCCTCGAAGTATAGATTACCCTCATCACAATGTGCAAATAGAAGAGGGGCTTAATGTTCCTTGGGTTTTAAGAAGTTTAAAAAGGCTTGCCCCTCAGGATTTGATAATTACTACTGATGTGGGACAGCATCAGATGTGGACAGCTCAGCATTATGCTTTTAACAGACCCCGGACATTAATATCATCCGGTGGTTTAGGTACAATGGGCTACGGAATACCAGCGGCTTTAGGTGCTCAATTGGCTCAACCCGATAAGACTGTAGTAGTTATCACAGGTGACGGCAGCTTTCAAATGGGTATGCCAGAATTAGGTACTATTGCAGAGCTTGAGCTTCCTATCAAAATCATTATTTTTAATAATCAAGTATTAGGAATGGTGCGTCAGCTGCAGCATCACTATTGTGGAAAACGTTATGCTGGTGTCAATTTTAAAAAGACTTTAGATTTTATGTATTTAGCTAAGGCTTATGGTGCAGAAGGTTTCCGGATAGAAAATGTTCAAGAAGTACCAGGTGTATTAAAAGAAGCATTAGGAAATAATAAATTTACTATTATTGAGTGTCCTATAAATCCGGAGGACTTGGTTAGCCCTATAGTTTTAGCTGGTGATGGTTTGGAAAAAATGTTTAATTTTCCTGGTTGACAGTATTGGAAATGTGGTATAGAATACACATTAATTAAATAGTTGATTAAAGACTGTGATAGGGATCAGTAAGCTGGAGTATTTTCAGAGAGCTGCCGGTTGGTGGAAGGCAGTAGATATCAAGGCTGAAACTCACCCTGGAGTTGCCAACCGAAATCTTCGGAAAGTAGATTTGGCCGGAAGCCCACCGTAAAAAGGGATAGGATATGTTAGTATCCGAAAGAGTGGATATTTGGGTTATTATTTTTTCTTAGCCTTTATATCAATTAGAGTGGTACCGCGGAAGTTTAAACCTTTCGTCTCTATGTTTAATAGAGATGAAAGGTTTTTTTGTTTGGTCAGATTATAATCTATTATTTAACCACGGGCCCCTCCGGGGCACACGGATATTAAACTAAGGTTAAGGCTAAGACTTAAGCTAAGACTAAGGTAAGTAGTAAGTTTAAAGTATTTCTCAACCTTAACCTAGCGAAGCGAAACCTCAACCTTAATTACTGAGCACTGGACACGAAACCAGAGAAAATGACCAAAAACTGACCACTAGCCACTAATAACTAGTCACCAGTTCACTAGCCACCTAGCGGACGCCCAATGGGCGCCCCTACAAATACAGGGAAGGGGATGTTTAAAATGAAAAACATATTTATATTTGATACTACCTTAAGGGATGGGGAACAATCTCCAGGAGTAAGTTTGAATGTTAAGGAAAAAATTGCTTTAGCCAAGCAGTTAGCAAAGCTGGGGGTAGATTGTATTGAGGCAGGTTTTCCTATCGCCTCGCCGGGGGATTTTGAGGCTGTTAGAGCTGTTAGTCAATCAGTAGAGGGACCTATTATTGCAGGTTTAGCGAGAACTAGTGAAGCAGATATTAAAAGGGCTTGGGAAGCTTTGAAGGAGGCTAAGAGGCCAAGGATTCATACCTTTATTGCAACTTCTCCTATTCATATGAAGCATAAATTAAAGAAAAGTCCTGATGAGGTACTAAAAAGCGCTGTAGATGCTGTAAAACTGGCTTCCTCTTTAACCGAGGATGTGGAGTTTTCTGCAGAGGATGCTTTTCGCAGCGAGCTAAACTACTTGTGTGAATTGTTTGAAGCGGTAATTACTGCTGGTGCGAAAACAATAAATATTCCTGATACTGTAGGTTATGCAACTCCCTGGGAATTTGGTGAATTTATTAAAGCTATTAGGGAAAGGGTTCCCAATATAGGCCAGGCAGCTATCAGCGTCCACTGTCATAATGACCTTGGGATGGCTGTAGCTAATTCGCTAGCAGCTATCAACAATGGGGCAACTCAGGTAGAGGTCACAGTTAATGGTATAGGGGAGCGAGCTGGCAATGCCTCTTTGGAGGAACTGGTTATGGCACTTTATACCCGCCGTAATTATTTAAAAGCTCAGACCAATGTCAATAAAGAGGAAATTTATCGGACCAGTAAGCTGGTAAGTACCCTTACCGGCATGGTAATTCAGCCTAATAAAGCTATTGTCGGAAAAAATGCCTTTGTTCATGAATCAGGTATTCATCAGGATGGTGTATTAAAGGAAAGAGAGACCTACGAAATAATGAATCCGGCTATGATTGGCGTACCAGGCAACAATATATTCCTAGGCAAGCATTCTGGCCGCCATGCTTTTAAGATGCATTTGAAGGACTTAGGCTATGACTTTGAAGGGGAAGTGCTGGATAAAGCCTTTAAAAGCTTTAAGGAACTTTGTGATAATAAGAAAACCGTTTTAGATGAAGATATAATTGCTCTTATTGATACTGAAGCTTTAAAGGGACCGGAGACCTATCAATTTTCTTATCTCAATGTTTCCTCCGGCACAAATATAGTTTCCACAGCAACGGTAGGGGTTAATGTCAATGGAGTTCTTTATGAGCAAGCAGCTATTGCCAAGGGACCAGTTGAGGCTACCTATGCAGCCATTAATAGTATTGTAAAACAGGAGTTTATTTTAGAGGAGTATGCAATTAACTCTGTGACATCAGGGCGAGATGCCCAGGGTGAGGTAGTTGTTAAGGTTTCTTACCAGGGTAAATCCTTTACTGGTCGGGGTATAAGTGTTGATGTCATCGAATCGAGTGCTAGGGCATACCTTAATGCTATTAATAAGGCTTTAAATATGACTAAAAATTATCTAAATGAAAAAGATGAAGGGATGTGATGATAATGGGAATGACCATTACAGAAAAAATACTTGCTGCCCATGCAGGGGTGGAAACAGTACAGGCGGGGGATTTAATTAATGCAAAGGTGGATATTGTTTTAAGTAATGATATAACAGGTCCGCCAGCTATCAATGAGTTTAGGAAACTAGGAGCAATAAAGGTTTTTGACAAAGAACGTGTTGTGATGATTCCGGATCATTTTTCTCCTGCTAAAGATATAAAATCAGCTGAACAATGTAAAGCAATTCGTGATTTTGCCAAGGAGCAGGATCTTACTCACTATTATGAGGTGGGGCAGATGGGGATTGAACACTGTTTACTTCCTGAGATGGGGATTGTAGGACCGGGGGATTTGGTTATCGGTGCTGATTCCCACACTGTTACCTATGGGGCTTTAGGTGCCTTTTCTACTGGTGTAGGAAGTACTGATGCAGCAGCAGCTATGGCTACCGGAGAGGTATGGTTAAGGGTTCCGGAAACCATAAAGGTCATTCTAAAAGGTAAACCTAAAAACCCCTGGGTGGTAGGTAAAGATGTGATTCTTGCTTTAATTGGGAAAATTGGGGTAGACGGAGCCCGTTATCAAGCTCTGGAATTTACCGGTGAAGGCTTAGAGCAGTTATCAATGGACAGCCGCTTCAGCATTGCAAATATGGCTATTGAAGCCGGAGCAAAAAATGGGATTATGGCCTTTGATGAAAAAACCAGAGATTATGTTAAAGGTCGGGTGAAAAAACCGTATATATTCTATCAAAGTGACCCCGATGCGAAATATGCTGAGGTAATAGAAATGGATTTAAGCACTCTCAAGCCTCAGGTAGCTTTTCCTCATATTCCTTCTAATACCCGGGATATCGATAATGTAGGGGATGTGGCCATTGACCAGGTAGTAATTGGTTCCTGCACCAATGGCAGAATGGAGGATATGCGGACTGCAGCCAAGGTACTTAAAGGTAAGAAAGTTCACCCCTACCTGCGGTTGATAGTTATACCAGGTACCCAGGCTATCTATCAAGAGTGCATCAAAGAAGGTATTGTAGATATTATTATTAATGCGGGTGGAGTTTTTAGTACACCTACCTGTGGCCCTTGTTTAGGAGGCTACATGGGAATTCTGGCAAAAGGCGAAAGAGCCGTATCTACCACTAACCGTAATTTCGTGGGTCGGATGGGGGACCCAGAGAGTGAAGTATATTTGGCAAGCCCTGCAATAGCAGCGGCAACGGCTATTCAAGGAAAAATAAGTTCTCCTGAGGAGGTAAGATAAATGACTAAATATATCGGTAAAGTATGGCGGGTAGGGGATGATATCGATACTGATTTGATAATTGCAGCCAGGTATCTTAATGATGCCAGTGAAGAATTTTTAAAGATGCACTGCTTAGAGGATGTTATTCCCGATTTTATCGGCAAAATTCAGAAGGGGGATATCCTGGTAGCAGGTAAGAATTTTGGTTGTGGTAGCTCTAGAGAACATGCCCCGGTAGCAATTAAAGCGGCTGGTATCAGCTGTGTTATAGCTCAGAGCTTTGCACGAATTTTTTACCGCAATGCCATTAATATCGGACTGCCCATTGTAACCGCTTCTGAGGCAGTGTGGGGGATATCCACCGGTGATAATGTTGAGGTAGATGTCAATCAGGGCTATATCTATAATGTCACAACAGGTGAAGAATATGAAACAGAAACCTTTCCTCCCTTCATTCAGGAGATTATCAAAGCGGGAAACCTTCTAAATTATGTAAAGGGTAGAGTGAAATTCAATGATTAGAGTTGCAGTCTTGCCAGGTGATGGTATTGGTCCGGAAATAGTTGACGGTGCAATGGTTGTGATTAAAAGGGTCGCAGAAGTATTTGGAATAAATTTCAGCTTCCAGTATGGTCAGTTTGGTGGGATAGCTTATGATACTTTTGGATCCCCTTTTCCTGAAGAGACCAGGAAGCTGGTTTTAGACAGTGATGCTGTTTTCCTCGGTTCTGTTGGCGGTCCCCAGTGGGATGACCTAGATAGAAAGCTAAGACCTGAGTCAGGATTATTAGCATTACGAAAGAGCTTAGGTCTATATTGTAATTTGCGGCCTGTCAAATATTATGATCTATTAGAAAGTAAAGTTGTCTGGAAGCCAGGCTATCTTGATGGAGTAGATATTGTAATATTCCGGGAGCTAACCGGAGGAGCCTACTTTGGGGAAAAAGGACGGACTGAAAACGGAGCATATGACACTATTAGTTATACCCGTGAAGAAATTTATCGCTTAGTAGAGCGGGGCTTTGAGCTTGCCCAAACACGCAAAAAAGTGCTGCATTCTATAGATAAAGCAAATGTTTTGGAAACCTCCCGCTTATGGAGGGAAGTAGTTGCTGAAGTAAATCAGAAGTATCCTGATGTTAAGGTGGAACACCTGTATGTCGATAATGCTGCTTTACAGCTGGTGATAAACCCTAAACAGTTTGATGTAATTGTAACTGAAAACATGTTTGGCGATATCTTAAGCGACCAAGCCGCTAGTATCGCGGGTTCTCTAGGGATGCTGCCATCAGCAAGCCTGGGTGGTAAAGTCAATCTATATGAACCTTCCCACGGTTCTGCACCAGATATTGCCGGACAGGATAAAGCAAATCCCATTGCTACTGTCCTATCAGTAGCTCTCATGCTCCGGTTTACCTGCGGTAATGAGCAAGCTGCGCAAGCGGTGGAAAAAGCAGTTGATAAGGTTTTGGCAGATGGCTATGCTACGGGGGATATTGCAGGACAAGAAAGTAAAATTGTCGGAACAAAAGAAATGGCAGAGCTAATAGCTGCTGCAGTAGAATAACAAGAGAAGACCAGTTAGCAATTTGGGGATGTTTCTTGCTTGGTTTACAAGAAACATCCCCAATTGATTTATTTTTCTTTTTTGTCTTGGCGGTATTTAGTATGTATGTAATTTATAAAATCTTCCAGAGTTTTTTTAGCCTCTTCGGGTAAATCTTCGAGATCATAATTGGGACTTTCTTCAGCGGCTTTACCTAAGGGATTGGGAACATCAGATCTGCCTAAAAGGTAATCAGTTGAAACTTCAAAGAAATCGGCAATTTTTTTCAAAATTTCATAATCGGGTTCCCTTTTATCTAACTCATACATAGCCAAGGTACTTGGCGCAACATTAAGCACCTTTGCTAATTCACGCTGACTTAATCCTCTGTTATTTCTTAGGTACTTCAAAGTATTTCCAAAACTATTGTTAATTATCACTACCTCCACCTCTGCAAATATAGTACCATTCTCAGCAAATAAATTTAATACACATCACGATAAGTGAAATTTAGGGTGTAGTATTGACTTTTTGGAGAATTTTAAGGTATTATAGTGTTACATTGCTCGCGTATTGTGAGCGAAATGCTAATGCCACAAATATTTATTTAAGGGTGTGGAAGAAATGGATATAAATTTAATGAGAAGAATTGAAAAAGAAAGGGAAAAATTAAACAATTTGTGGAATAAAAAAGAGTCTGTTTTGAATCCTGATGTACTTATTTGTAGTGAAAAATTAGATAGATTAATCTTAAAGTTCCTTATGAAAGAAAAGAATCTCTCTAAAAGAAACTAAGATTAATTTTATATTGAAATAAGTTGTATGGAAACTATGAAAATATGAAAACTGGTGATATTAAAATGATGATTAATAATCTTTTGATAGAAAAGGATGTAAAATTAAATAAAAAAATTGTTCGTTTTTCTGCACAGGAATTAACTGCGGAGAAAGAGTGCTGGAAAGTGAATGAAAATAGTTTCGGAAAATACGGTGTAATGTGTGAAAAGGTAAATGACGCCGAGGATAATGAGGTAATATTCCGTCAACTTATTGAAAACATTAATAATGTATTTTGGGTGATGGATTTAGTTACGACCAAGATTATTTATATTAGTCCGGCTTATGAAGAAATATGGGGAAGACCTTGCAACTTTTTATATGATAATCCTTCATCTTTTATGACATGTGTTCATCCAAGAGATTTACCAAAAATAAAAAAAGTAATGGAACATTTGCAGATAACAGGAGAAAAGGTTGAAGAAGAATATCGTATTATAAGGTCAGATGGTTCTATTCGCTGGATATGGGGTCGTATGTTCTCCATCTTTGATAATCAAAATAAAGTTTACAGAATAGTAGGGGTAGCAGAGGATATCACTAGACGTAAACAACTTGAACATGAATTAATAAGACTTGCAACAGTTGATCCTCTCACAGGCACTAATAATCGTTATTCTTTTTTAGAAAGAGGTCAGACAGAATTAACCCGTGCTTTACGTTATGGAAAGCCTTTTACACTTTTAATGCTGGACATTGATGATTTTAAACAGGTAAATGATAATTTTGGACATCATATGGGTGATGAAGTTTTGAAAAGAATGGTAAGGAAGAGTACGGTTACCTTAAGAGAAACGGATATTTTTGGACGCTTAGGCGGGGAAGAATTCGGAGTTATTCTAATTGAAACTGATGCAGTAAAAGGTTTAGTTATTGCGGAACGCCTTAGAGCCAATCTAGCTAAACTAAAAATAAAAACTGGGAAAAAAATTATACGTTTTACAGTTAGCGTAGGGTTAGCTACTTTGAAGAAAGGTGACATATCTATTGGAAAAATTATGAGAAGGGCCGATAAAGCCCTTTATGAAGCTAAAAATAAAGGACGTAATCGAGTGGTAAGAGGATGCTAAAATAAAACAGGGTGCAATAGTGCACCCTGTTTTATTATTAAAGAGCTTACTGAAGTATTTGAGAGCTAATAATTGACAAATGATAAGTACTAATATAAAATCAAATAATATGTCATTATCAATTTGCAACATTAAACAATAACATGAATATTATTAAACGTCAAGATTGAAAATTTGCTAACGCAGGTTTTCATTTTTTAATACAAATGGGGTGTAATCCCATAAGTAGTTCTGTTTCAATGGGAAAAATTACAGGAGGGATACTATGGGAGCAAATAAGAAAGTCCCCTTTGAGTTTTATGGTAAAAAGGATTTTCCTGCTGAACTGGCAAAATGGGTTGGGCATGTTTTTTATGAGATTTTACCTGGGGAAGGGTATGAAATACGTGAAGAACAAATTTATACCGCCTTCCAGATTGCCGATAAAGTATGTAAGAAAAAAGTGCATTTTGCTGAAGCAGGATTAGGTACGGGGAAGACATTTGCCTATTTACTCACAGCAGTTTCATATGCACGATTTAGCGGTAGGCCGGTTGTGATTGCTTGTGCTTCAACAGCACTGCAGGAACAGCTTGTAGGTCCCAACGGGGATCTTGATAAACTAGCGCGGTTCTTAGATATGGATATAGATGCACGAATGGCAAAGGACCCTCGTCAGTATATATGTGATGTTAGAGTAAGTCGCTGTAAAAGTTTGCGTTTTGAAAAACAAAGTGAGGCAATGGAGGAAATTCTTAGTTGGAGTGATGTAACTAAACGGGGCGAGCGTTCAGAGGTACCAAACATACCAGATCGCATTTGGCAGCAAGTAGCATGGGATGAAGGTATGCCTTGTGAGATGTGTACAAGCAGGGGTTACTGTAAGCTTGTCAAGGCAAAAGAGCATTATCGAGCTGCTCGGGATTTAATAATATCTGACCATGGAGTTTTCTTTGATGACCTATGGACCCGAGATGAACGAATTGCTGATGGCAAACTTCCTCTCCTTCCTGCTTATTCAGCGGTGATTTTTGACGAAGGACATAAAATAATGCTTTCGGCAGCAATGCAGGCTGGCCGACAGATAATAAAGGAAGATCTAGAGTACATAGTTTCTTTTATAGAAAATATTCAGGGAGCAAGAACAGCCCTGCTTTCCACTACCGTTGCCTTGGATCTGGCAACAGAAAGATTTTTTAAAACCCTTCAAAATTCTGTAATCCCAGATGAGTTAACTGAACGTCTTGCTGTTGATATTAATGATGGATTATTGATAGCAGCAGAGACTTTATATCGTGCTCTTGAATATTTGCAGGGAGAAATGCAAACCGAACAAGAACTCCATACCGAAACTATCCCTGATACTTTACTTGAGGCATATGATTTGAGAATAGAAGGGGTAATGGCAGCCTTACAAAGGTTCTGTAAAAATAAAGGAATAGATACTATTGTTTGGGTTTCGAAAGTAGATGGCAGCTTTTGGGTGGTTCCTCGGGACCTCAGTGGGATGTTAAAGACAAATCTTTTTGCAAAAAATTTGCCTGTTGTGTTTTCCTCTGCAACTTTAAGTACAGGAGGAGATTTCAACTACCTTTCCCGTACTCTTGGCTTAACCGATTGGTCTAGTTCATCTGTGGAGGGTCCCTTTGATTTTAGGAAACAGGTTATTGTTTACACGCCGACGCCAAAAAGCCTTCCTGTTAGTAATCAGGAAAAATGGTTTGAGCATGCTATTAAAATATTAGCTTCATTATTAGAGTTGTCTAGAGGAAGGTCGCTAGTTCTTACCAATTCCCCCTCCGAAGTTGGAAAAATACGCAGGGGTCTAAAAGACTACCATTTCCCCTTTGAAGTTTTATGGGAGGATAGAGGAGAACGGGGCCACTTAGTGCAAAAATTCCGGAAGGAAGTCTCATCAGTGTTGGTGGGCTCCGGATTTTGGGAGGGAATCGATGTGCCTGGAGAAGCATTATCTATGCTTATCATTTGGCAATTACCCTTCCCATCTCGGGATCCATTGATTGAGGCGAGACGCCGAGAGGCTAAAGAAGCAGGGGGGGATCCACTGACTGAAGTGGATTATCCGGAAATGGGTCTCAAATTAAAGCAGGGGTGTGGTAGATTAATCAGAACAAAGGATGATCGGGGCGCAATAGTTATCATGGAGCCCTTTGAAGGTAAGCCCTGGGAACAATTTGTAAAAGGAGCCTTGCCGGTAGGGGCAGAGGTAGTTTCGAATTTGACAGAGGTTGAAAGCAAGTTAATACCCAAACAGGGAAATACATAGGTACATGGTCTACCCCTACGAGTGGCGCCATGGGTTACGTAAAGGCGGATAGACGTGTTGACGATTAAGACGAGATTATTTAAATTCCTTGCCTGCCTCTTTAAGCATATTAATAAATAAAAGCAATTCCTCTCTGGAGGAAACCTTTAGTTTTGTATAAATCCTTTTATTATGGGTTTTAATGGTATTGATGCTAAGACATAATATTCCTGCGATCTCTTTTGCTGTATATTGCTGTACATAGAGATTGAAAACCGAGCGTTCCGCCGGGGAAAGGAGCTTTATGTTTTTTAAAAACTCACTAAATACTCTTGAGTGCTGTTTTTCTTCGCCTTTATTATGCAATTCCTCATTTTGTGAAAAGAGAAATTCTATAAGGTCATCTATTTCTAAAATTTTAGTTTTTGCAGCTTCGTTTAGATTATTTGACTTAATGATATCCAGCCCCTGGGTAATTGGCTTAATATATTCCCTGCTTAAGAAAATCGATATAAAAATTCCTAGAATCATCAGTAGAGTAAACATCAGAGCTAAACGTAAATTGGAACTAATTACAGCGTCGCTTATATCTTCCGCTGGTATCATCAGTGCCACAGCCCATTTTTGACCAAAGAAGGCCGAACCTTCGGGATACAGCTTTACAGGTACATGAAATCCAACGAAGGAGCTGCCGTTCTCTTTTCTGTAAGAAAAAAAGGATTTCCGGCTTTCTGTTATGTGTAGTAATTGATCATTTAGTATACTATTTTTTGTTGAATAGCCACCAGAAAATAAAGCCTTAGAAGTATCAAAAATATTTTTTGAGATTGGTGCAAGCATACAGAAAATTCGATTGTATGTACTATTATCCGGCATGTGGGCTAATTTAAAAAGCATGGCACTCACTTCAAAGCCACAAGCACCAAAGATATTTCCAACAGAGTCAATCAGCGGGACAGAACAGAGCATAACTTCTTCGCTGGTTCCCGGCAGAGTTATGGCAGGGTTCCAATAATACAGCCGTGATAACGGGAGGGTTTGCATATCTGCTCCTCGGAGAGGAAGCTGATAGTAGGGTGCATCAGTAATATCAAATTCCATACTCCATTGAGCATGTAAAGGAATGGAGTTTTTCCGGCCAATATTAGGGAAACCGCGTAGTAGGAGAATGGTAGAAGAGGATGAACTTAAAATATTGGGCTCCATGTTTTTAATAAAGAGCCCTGCTCTGGAGTTTTCAGAGTTCACTATTTTTGTATTTTTCGTTGCATCTAAAATTATAAATACACCACTGCTTTTCGTCTTTTGTAAAGAAAATAAGGCACGCTCATATTCGCCTGCCAGCAAATCCTCTAAAATCTCAGGATTGCTTTGTAAATCAGCTACATTAAGTCCCTTTTGGTGCATTTTTTTTTCTATACTTCTCGATAAATCCTTGGAAAATTCTACTGCTTGGACGGAAAGTTGACCGTATTGTTTTGAAACATCCTCAGAGATATGAATAAGTTCATTTGTAAACAGATTTTTACTCTCATTTAATCCTGCCGTAAATGTACCAGTAAGCAAAAGAATAACAATAACTCCAAGAACCATTGTTACCATAAGAACAACTAAAAAAAGAAAGAGTCTCAGGCGCATTGATAATCCCAATGCGCCTGCTTTTGTCCATTCTTGTTTTATTTGGTTTAGCTTATTTCTAGCGAGCAAGTTCTCACATCCATTATTTTATAATTGAGAACTGAAAATTGAGAATTGGTGCGCCAAGCTAAGCTTGGCAGTTCTTGCCGGTGAGAGTCCGGATTAGGCAAAGGTTAGCCACCAGCCTAACACCTATATCACATGTAGAAAGGCAACAGACTACATGAAGCTGATAGATGGGAGTTACCAGGCCGTAACGCAAGTGAAGGTATTGAGCCCCGAAACCAATTCATATCGGGAGAGTCGACAGTGTCGATTCGCTGGAAGACAGGAATTTGTTGTACGATATGGCTA